>JAISYD010000171.1 GCA_031270145.1 Planctomycetota bacterium | reverse complement strand
TGAAGGCATCCCCGGGCCGCGCGGCAACCGCTGGGCCGGCAGCAGCATCCGGGACATATTGAAAAACGTGGCCTACAAAGGGACTCTCCACTACGGCAAGACCTACAAGGCCAAGTACCATCGGGTCTACCGGGATCAGCCCCGGGAGTTCGGCTTCCTGAAGGAAGGACAGCTTAACCAGGGGGACGTTCCCGAGGAGGAGTGGTCCGTCGAGTCCGAATGGCACGAAGCCCTGATTGCCCCCGACGAATTCGACGAAGTGCAGGCCGCCATGGCCGTCAGAAGCCACCGCGCCGCCCGCGGCCCGAGAAGCAGGAACCACCTGTACCTGTTGAGCGGCATCGCCAGATGCGCACGCTGCGGTTCGCCGCTCCAGGGGCACACGCAGCGCGGCAAAAACGGACAGACGTATTATCGGTACGCCTGCGCGACCGCCCGAAAATACGGTTCCAGCCAGTGCGCGCGCTACAGTCTGGACGCGGCCGACCTCGAAGCGCACGTTATCAAGGAACTCCGGAAATGCCTGGACACCGACTGCGCGCGGGAGTCCCTGCGCCTGGGATTGGAACGCATCTTGGACGAGCGGTCCAAGAGCACGGAACGTCTTGAGGCGGCGCGGCGGGAAATCAAGGCGCTGGCGGCAAAAAAATCAGCCTTGTTCAAAGACCTCACGGCCGATAATATTGAGATGTTCCGGCCGGAGATCGACAAGTTGACCGCCGAGGAAAAACGCCTGAAAGCGGCTGTGGCGGAGGCGGAACGGGCGGAAGGCGCCCGGATGGACAAGGAGGCCTTTATCGCCCGGGCCCTGGAACATTATAGCGAACATGTGCTCGCGCTGCGGGGCGGATGCGAGAATGCCTTGCGCGAAAGCTTGTTGGCGCTGAACACCAGCGTCACCTACCACCCCGATAAACAGGAAGGAGGAATCGAAGTCCACCCTTTTGTGCAGTCCGCGGCGAGTTAGAAAAAATGCCGGGTCCGGCAACATACGTCACCGGACCCTACTTACCCTCATATGGAGCGGGCGAAGAGATTCGAACCCTCGACCCCCACCTTGGCAAGGTGGTGCTCTAGCCACTGAGCTACGCCCGCGTTATCTTGGGCAACGTAAAGGACAGTATAGTTTTTCCGCCGCCGTTGTCAATGTTTTGTTGAGAAAATATATCGCTTTCGCGCTATAGTCGTAATTGACGCCGATATCGAGGCGGCCGGCCGAATAGCGGACGCTGGCTCCGCGGGCAAGTCCGCCGACAATGTCGCCATGCACCACGCCTCCGGACATTTCCACTTTCCGCATAGCCGTTGGCGGGAAAATCGGGGCGGATCGCTATTGGAGCGGAAGCTCGGGGGATGGTGGGTTCTTATCCGTCCCGGCCGGACCGCCGGGCTTGCCGCGGATCGGCGCCTCCCGGGGGCGATCCGGCGTTTCGGCCGAGGCGGCCGCTTCCGGAAGTTCGGCTAGCAGGACGATGCTGTGGGGGGTTCTGGCGATCCAGTAGTCGCGCCCCCGAATGCGGACGATAAGCAGTTCGGACTGGCGTTCCAGGGCCAGCCGATCCACGAGGCGCATTTCCCGGCCGGACTTCTTCGCCAACGGCCCGCCGCGCATCAACCTGGCCAGCCATAGCATCATGCCCACCGCCGCCAGCAGCGCCGCCAGCCCCAGGATTTCCGCTAGACCCCAGCCTTTCGCCGCCGCCTCCCCTTGTTCCATTTGCCGCAGGGCGGCCTCGTTTTCGTGGATCGAGCGCTCAAAAGGGCTTTGGGCGGAATCCGGCGCCGCCGGCGAATCGGCGGCGCCGGCCGGGGGGATGAAGACCGCCGAAGCGGCGAACAGCAGGGCGGCTGGCCAGCCGCCCAATCCCCGCCGGCGAAAACGTCCGGTTGCGGCCGATGCCGTTGCAGCGAAAGCCATAATGCCGATTCTCCTTGACGCCGGCCAGGTGAGGACAGGATGGCTTCCAGGCGCTCCGCCAGTTTGCCCTCCGCCGCCGCCTGTAAAGACGCCAACAAGGCCCGCAACGCCGGCTTCCCCTTTATATCCATGCCGTCCCGGGCCAGGTCAATCAAAAAAACCGGGAAATCCAACACCTTCGGGATCGAACCCGCGTCAACCAACTCGGGCATTGTCGGCGTCGGCCAGGAAATTGCGCGCCAACAAATCATGCGGATGCGCCAAGCGGGGATCGGTCATATGGGCATCCTTTGCCGGACATTGGCGTTATGCCTCCATCAGCATAGCCGACATTCGGCCGGAAGGCAAGATGCTTCCGGCGGGAAAGCGGGCGTGTCTTGCGGGAGGCATAAGCAAAGCACCCCGCGGTCGTCAACCTCTGGCGGCGATCCGCGTCTGGGAAGGAGTTTTCCCTTGTTGTTGACGACTCCGGCATACTTGAGAGCGTCATCCAAGGCGCAATAGGCGGTTATGACAAGGTCTTCAAGGTCAATCGGACCAGCGCTGGACCTGGCGTCTCCTCCTCGCGGACGCCTACCAGTATACAAATTTCCTATAGTAGTTGAAATGTCATGCGGTCACGGATAACGAAAACCGGAGCAACGCATTTTTATAGTTTTCGTTTGCGCGGTTTCCGCATTCTTGTTACCATCCTTGCTTGCGATAAGCGGTTGTTTTGCTCGAACCGGGGAAACCGAAAAAAGTGAAGAAAAATGAAGAAACCATAATAAGGTGAGGAATGAAGAACATTATTTGGGCCGCTTCTTGCGGTAGGGCGGCGGCGCTGGCCGTTTTGTTCCTGCTAGGCAATGGCGGGATGTCTTCGTCCAGAGCCGCCGCGCCTGCCGTCCCCGCCGCGCCGCCGGACTCGGTTGAGTCCCAGCGTCCGCGGGCGACGGCGATCATGCGAATCCGCAAATTGCCTCCGCAGCTGTCTCCCGCGCCGAAGGACGTGGAGCCGGTTCTTGCCCAAATCCAACCCCTTCCGCTCCGAGAATGGCGGCCGGCCGGAGTGGAGAATCCACCGGATCGCTTGGCCTCCGCGCCGCCAGCGGCGTTCCGCGATGCCTATGACGCCTCACCCCGGAATTCCACCCTAGTGAATCCGCCGCCCGATCCGTTGTTGCCGGATCCGCGACGCTGGTTGCGGCAGCCGGTGGGGTTCGACGTCCAGCAATACCCATTGCCGGATTTGCTCCGAGAGTTCGCCGCCTCGCAGGGGGTGGCCTGCCGGGTTTCCGACCGCCTCTCCGGCATCGTGTCCGGCATGTCGAAATTCCGCGATCCCGGCGAATTTCTTGATATGCTGTGCCGCGCCCAGCGCCTGAATTGGTATTTTGACGGCAGTACGGTTTTCTTTTTCAGCGATTCCGAGCTGGCTTCGCGGCTGTTTCAGCTCAATGGCGACCGTGAAGCGATCCTGCGCCGCACCCTGATCGAGCTTGAGTTGTTCGACGCCCGCTTTTCTTGGCGCGTGGCCGAAGGGGGCAGCCTCCTGCTGGTGCAGGGCCCGGAGCCGTACCTTGAACGCATAGCCGAGCTTTTGGACAAACAGACCGAGGTGGCCGCCGCCGCCGCCCGGGAGAGGAAGCTCGGGGTCTTCCGCCTCAAGCACGCCTGGGCCGCCGAACGCAGCATTACCTCCGGCGACGGCGAGGTGAAGGTTCCCGGCGTGGCTGATATTTTGCGCCAGATCATTGCCGGCGACGGCGGCCAAGCCGCCTCCCCGGCGGCGTCGCCGACTCCGCCCGGGACGCCGCGCCTGAAAATGGGGACCGGGATGATCGCCCGGCGGGCCAACGCCAACGCGGAGGCGGCCGAGCCTCCCGTCGCCTCGAGCGAGACGCCATTCATCCAGGCCGACACTCGCCTGAACGCCGTCTTGATTTGGGATTACGAGGAAAACATGGCGCGCCACCAGCAGATGATCGAACTGCTGGATCAGCCGCTGGCCCTGGTGGAAATCCGCGCCGCCATCGTGGACGTCGAGGTGTCGCGCACCCGCGATTTGGGCGTTTCCTGGGAATACAATGGCGACGGCCACACCTGGAACAACAAAGTTGGAGCCAACCCCACCGGCTCCAATCCGCTGGATCGCGTTACCGGAAGCGGCTTCCAATACGCCACCATCTATACCCACGGGCTGGATCAATTCATGGCCCGGGTCAGCGCCTTGGAGGAGGACGGGGTCGCCAACGTCCTCAGCCGCCCCTCGGTCCTCACCCAGGACAACATCCAGGCCACGCTTGAGCATAACGAGACGTTTTACGTCACCCTGTTTGGCGAAAACACGGTGGATTTGGCTGACATCACCACGGGGATGACCCTGCGGGTCACCCCCCACGTCATAGACAATACGGCCGGCGGAGTGCAGTTGGCGGTCTATATCGTGAACGGCTCCGATACCGACAGCACCCCCACCGGATACATGGGAGGCGACATCCCCCGGGTGCGCCAAAGCACCATATCCACCCAGGCGGTGGTGTACGAGGGCGAGTCGCTGGTTATCGGCGGCTATTACAACGAGGAGCGGCGGGTCAACAACACCGGGGTTCCGGGTCTGCAAAAAATTCCCGGCCTGGGCGCCCTGTTCCGCGACCGGAAAACCACCAACAGTAAGACCGAGCGCCTGTTCGTGCTGTCGCCCCGCATCATTCAGCCCGGCGCCTCGATCATGAAGGCTGGTTCCGAGGCGGAGCGCGCGTTTGATCACAGTCCGGCGAAAAAGATGCTGGACGGGCCGGCCGAATCGGAAAAAAACGTGCCGGAAAAGCGCCGCTGGTGGCAGCGGCGTGACAACCAGGACAAGACCCGCCCATCAATGAGCCTTATTGATCCCTAAGGGCATTTTTCCGGTTTTGTCGAGCGTGGCCGGCGAAGGGTGGTTGATGTGAACGCCTTGCTGAAACTTTTGGCTGGTCCGCAGGCGGGAGCCGAATTGGTTTTGGCTCCCGGGGCCTACACGCTTGGCTCGGCCGACGACGCCGACTTGGTGTTGCTGGACGCCGCCGTGCGTCCCCGCCACGCGGTTTTGCGCATCGCCGATTCCGGTTGGGTGGTGGAACCGCTGGACGGCGCCGAGGTGCGGTTGGACGGCCGGCTGCTTTCCGCCGTTGCGCCGGTGGCGCCCTACCAGGTGATTACTCTGGGCGGCGTGCATTTGGCGCTGGGGCCGGACGGCCCCTGGACCCGTCTGCCGGTCATCCCCCAGCCGATTGCCGCGCCGCCGCCCGAAACGCCGCCTTCTTCTCCCTCGGCGTCCGAAAAAAACGCGCCCGGGCCGGCCGCCGAAGAAGCTGCCCGAGCCGGAGATGGAGCCGTCGTCCCGGCGCCGCCGCCGGCCCGAAGCGGCAGGCGATCCTGGCCGGCGTGGCTGTTGCTTCTGGCTGTCTTGTCGGTTGCCGCCGCGTATTATCATTTTTACCGGCGTCCTTCGGCGCTCAATCCGGCGCGGGCGGCAAGCCGGATTTTGAGCAGCCGCGGCTTCAAGGTGGTCTCGCCGGCGCCCCAAAACCCCGGCCAGATTCCGGTCGGTGCGGTCGGGGTGGCGGAGACGCCGGGCGGCGGGGCGATCCTGGTTGGGCTGGTTCGGGACGAGGACGAAAAACGGGCCATTCTGGCCGCGTCCGGCCTTTCCGGCGAAGCGGCGGGAGAACAGCTCCTAACCGCCTCCGGCAATGTCGCCGCCGCCGCCGCCAGGCTTGCCGCCTCCCATCCCGGCTTGCGCCTGGACTTGGATGAGAGCGGTTTTTCCGCCCGCCTGTCCGGCATGGTGGATCATTCCGACGAGGTCGCCGCCGCTTACAAACTGGTGCGCGAAAGCGTGGACCCCCGGATCGCCATCCGCCGCTCCTTACTGGTTTGGGCGGATTTCCGCCGGGAGGCGGAATTGGAGGCGGCCAAACTTGGCTTGGCCGGAGCCCGCTTTGATTACGACGGCGGCCGGATCAGTCTCAGCGCCGATCCTTGGCCGGACGGACGGCAGAGCGAGGCCTTGCTGGCGATGGCGCGGGAACGTTTCAGCGAAGGTGCGGAACGGCTGATGGCCGACGCCTTGGCGAAAGTTCCGAAACCGCCGGAAGAGCCGCCGGAAATGGCGCTTATTGGTTCGTCCGACTTTCGCGCCCCCGAGGAACCCAATGGCGAATCCGGCTCCGATTCCAAGGCCGAAGCATCGACGGCGCGGTTTTGGCTGGTCAAAAATATTACTCCGGACGGCTTTGTCGATCAGGATGATCAAGAACATTTGAACGGGGACTATCTTTCCTCAAACATCCGTTTGATAAAGTCATGGGATGACGGCGCCATGTTGCAGCGGGGCAAGGAAACGCTTTTGGTGCCAATTGGATCGACGTTCACGGATAATAAATAAAAAATATTTTAAAAAATAATAAAAATATAGTTGCATTTGTTTCGGTTATGGCGTATGCTTAAATGGCTGAGGGGTGATTAAGGTTCGCGGGATGGAACCACCGCCTCTTGGATTGGCCGAAAGGGAGGTCATGGGTCTGCGCGAGGAAATGTATGGGGATGGCTGGCTTCCGGAGGAAATGCTGGCCGGGGATGCCGATGGTCGCGGGTTGCGAGAAGTGCTGGAGGCGTTGAGCCAGAGCCAGGCTCGGTTGAAGGCGGAGTTGGATCGGGGGGTGGCGCCGGATCAGTTTAAAAAAGGGCAGGCGTTGCTGACAAGTTACGAGGCGGCGAAACAGGGTCTGGAAAAGGCCTGGGCCAAAAAACATCCGGAGACTTAGCGTTTTCGGTCGGCCTGGCGTGAACGCATTTAAAGGGAGAAAATAATGTCTGTCAATCTCAGCTCTTTGGTGAAAACCGGTTTTTCCGATAAAATCCAGAACATGGGGACGCAGGTGGCCCAAAAAATCAACGATGTCGATCCGACGAACCAGGTGGATTTGATAAAGCTCCAGCAGGAGATGGCCATGTACACCAACACCCTCTCCATGATGTCGAACATAACCAAGAACCTGGCCGACGCCGACAAGGAAATCATCCGCAACACCTGATTGAGACGCGGCTGGACGCGGATTTTGCTTCAAGGGGGATGCCATGCTAGTGGAACAGAGGGAACGTTGCCTGTTGGCGCGCATCGGTTTTTCGCTTTGCCGCCTGGGGCTGATCCGGCAGGCGGAGGCGATTTTCGACGGCTTGGCTGAATCCGAGCCGGAACGGGACGGTCCGGCGGCGGGGTTGGCCTTGTGCCATATTGTCAAGGGCGAATGCGAGGCGGCGACGGCGCTGTTGGATCGGCGCCTGGCCAAGGGCAGCCCCATCGCGCCGCAGTTGACTCTCTACAAACTGCTGGCGCTGGGCATGGCCGGGCGTCTGCCGGAGGCGCGGGAGTTGCGACGGAAAATGGAACAGGAAGGCATGGGGGAAGCGGCGAAGACCGCGGATTTGTTGCTGGAAGATATGTCCCGCGACAAACCCGGCGCCTAAAGACCATTTCCCAAGGAGGAGGCCATGGATATCAGCGTTGGCGGTGGAATGAAACCGGGCGGCTTCAAATCCGGAATCGAGGGTGTTGAGAAATTGGGGTTGGATTCCGGTCCGGCCGGAAAACCGGCGCTTGCTCCCGCCGGCGACGATGTGGCCAAGTTCGGCGCCGCCATGAACCAGCCGCCGGTTCGGGAAACCGCGACCCCGGGCCTGGGCGACCAATTGGTGGAGGGTTTGGGCAACATATCGGATCGCATCCAGTTCGGACGGCGGGAGGCCATGGATGTGTTTGGCAAGGACAATCTTTCGCAGATGGATTTGCTGAAAGCCCAGTTCGCCATGAACGAGGCGGGCAACCTGACCAGCCTGGCGGGCAAAGTTTCGGAAAAAATCACCCAAGCTGTCAAGCAGCTGCAACAGGGATGAGAATGCCTTGCTTAAACGTCATCTAGGCACGGTCGCGCTGGCGTTGCTGATCTGCCTGTCCTTAACCGGGTGTCGGACCCAGCTTTACGGAAGCCTTTCCGAGACCGAGGCCAACGAAGTTCTTGCCGCCTTGCTTGACGCCTCTCTCCAGGCTGAGAAGCGCCCGGGGGAGGAGGGGACTTATTCCATCTTTGTGGAGGAGACCCATTTCGCCAGGGCCGTGCGCCTTCTGGCGGCCGGAGCGATTCCCCGGCAGCGTTTCGACGATTTGGGCAAGGTGTTCGGCGGCGACGCCATGTTCTCCACCCCCATGGAGGAGAAGGCCAAGTATCTTCATGCCATGCAGGAGGAGCTTTCGCACACCGTTTCCGGGATTGACGGGGTGCTTTCCGCCCGGGTGCACCTGGTGTTGCCGGAGCAGGATCAGCTTGGCCGCGAGTTGCAAACCCCATCAGCGGCGGTGATGATCCGGTATGTGGACGACGAGCGCCACGACGCGGCGTTCCAGCGGACCGAAATACGCCGCTTGGTGGCCGCCAGCATCCCGAATTTGTCGGAGGATCGCATCGTGGTGAGTTTCTTCCCGGTACCTCCGCTCGACCGGACGGCGATCGAGCCGGAAACGCGGGAGGTGCTGGGTCTGCGGCTGGCCGGGGATTCGGTCGAGCGCTTCTGGTTGATGCTTGGCGGCGCCGGGGCGTTGTCCCTGCTTTTGATTGTATTGCTCGTTTTCGCCCTCCGGCGGAAAGCCAAAAAATGACGGCCGGAATCGGGGTGGCGGATTTCCGCCGGTTGCGGCCGCTTTACCTGGACCTGGCGGAGGACATTCACCCGGAGCGCTGGCTGGCGGTTGGCTTGGCGCCCGAATCCGGCAAAAGGCTGGCCGGCTGTGCCCGTTCGCGCCAAGCCTTGTCGCGACGGTTGGAATGGCTGGCTCCCGCCGCCGGCGGCGATCTGGAGGATTGGGCCGGAGCGGCGCTTTCCGAGGCCGGGCGCTGGACGCTCGGGCGCGGAGCGGATTTATGGCGGGTGGGGTTGCGTTTCGGCGCCGGTTGCCTGCGCGCCGACATCGCCAAATTGGTATTGCAACAGGATGTGGCGGATTTCAAGGCCTCGGTCGGGGTCGATGCCCATGTTTTCGCCCTGCGCCAGGCGCCGCTTCTTTGGCGCGCCGGCTTGCTTCTTGACGGCATCCCGGAGGAGGGTTCCGTTGCCCAACGGGTTCTTGCCGCCGCCGGCCTGGGACTGGGTTGCCGGCTGGCCGGCTTGCCGCCGCCCCTGGCGGCGAGGGTTGGGTTGAAATTGCCGCCCGCCTGCGACGCGGAAATAATCGAGGCGGCGGCCTGGGAGCCGGAACGCCGGCGGGCTTGGTTGGTTTTGTTGGACAAGGTTTTCGCGATCCCCGCCTGACGGGTTTTTCCCCGGGCCTTTGGGGCTGGAAAGGATGGCGCTTATGGCGGCGGCGGTTCTCTTCCCCAAGGCCGGGGTGGCTCCGGCTCCCGATGTCCGGGTGTTGCCGGCGACCGACTACGCGATCCTCCTGGAGACGCAAAACCTGCTGGAGCAGGCGCGCTCGGAAGCGGCGGCCTTGATCGAGCGGGCCAAATTGGAGGCCGAGGATATCCGCCGCCAGGGTTTGGAGGAGGGTCGGGCCGAGGGCAAGGCCGAAATCGCCATGCAGATGCTGGAAACGGTGACAGCCTCCGTGGAGCAGTTGGCCGGGGTCGAATCCTCCCTGATCGATGTCGTCATGCGATCGCTGCGCACCATCCTCGGCAAATTCGATCAGGAGGATTTGGTTGCGCAAGTGGTGGGCCACGCCCTCCGCCTGGTGCGCGACGAAAAGCGCATCCTGTTGCGGGTGGCGACCTCCGACGCCGACGCCGTCCAGGCCCGCCTCGCCGACATTGTCCGCCAATACTCAGGCATGGGCCGGGTTGATGTCGTCTCCGACGCCGCCATCTCCCCCGGCGGCTGCGTTTTGGAAACGGAAAGCGGCGTCATCGACGCCGCCCTGGATCGGCAATTGGCCATGATTGAGGCCGCCTTCCGGAAGCGCGTGGAGGGGCGCAAAGCCTGATGACCACTCTAAGCCATATTTCCGAGGAAATGTTCCGCTCCCTGGTCGAGTTGTCGCCGGTCGAGGTGCGGGGGCGGGTAACCCAGGTGCTGGGGACCATTGTCAAGGCGGTGATTCCCGGCGTCAAGGTGGGCGAGTTGGTTACGCTAAAATCTCCCCGAGACGACAAATGGGAGTTGAAGGCCGAATGCGTCGGCTTCGCCCAGCAAGCCGCCATATTGACGCCGCTGGGCGAATTGTCCGGGGTCAGCTCATCCACCGTGGTCATCAGTTCCGGCAAGGTCCACACCATTCCCGTGGGCCCCGATTTGCGGGGGCGGGTGGTGGATGGCTTGGGCAACCCCATTGACGGCGGGCCGCCGCTGGAGCCCGAGGCGTATTATCCGGTTTACGCCCCGCCCCCGAGCCCCATGACTAGGCGGCTGATCGACCGGCCGATGCCCATGGGATTGCGGGTGCTGGACGGCCTCCTCACTTGCGGCGAGGGGCAGCGTCTGGGCATTTTCGCCGCCGCCGGCGGCGGCAAGTCCACGCTCCTTTCCTGTCTGGTGAAAGGCGCGGCGGCGGATGTGGTGGTGCTGGCGCTAATTGGCGAGCGCGGCCGCGAGGTCCGGGAATTCATCGACCACGACCTGGGCCCGGAAGGGATGGCGAAGGCGATCCTGGTGGTGTCCACCTCCGACCGCCCCTCCATGGAGCGGCTGAAGGCCAGTTATGTGGCTACCGCCATCGCCGAGTATTTCCGGGACCAGGGAAAGAAAGTCCTGTTGCTGATGGATTCGGTGACCCGCTTCGGCCGCGCCCTTCGGGAAATTGGCCTGGCCTCGGGCGAGCCGCCGACCCGGCGCGGATTCCCTCCGTCGGTTTTTAGCAGCCTGCCGAAGCTGATGGAGCGGGTGGGCAATTCCGACAAGGGATCGATCACCGCCCTCTACACCGTATTGGTCGAAGGCGACGATATGACCGAGCCCATCGCCGATGAAACCAGATCCATTCTGGATGGGCACATCATCCTGTCGCGCCGCTTAGGCGAGGCCAACCATTATCCGGCCATTGATGTCCTGGCCTCGGTTAGCCGCTGCATGAACGCCATCGTCTCCAAGGAGCACCGGGACATGGCCAACCGCTTCCGGCAGCTCATGGCCAAATACCGTGACGTAGAGTTGCTGGTGCAGATTGGCGAGTTCAAAAAGGGCCAGGACGCCCTAGCGGACGAGGCCATCGCCAAGCGCGATTCCCTGAACGCCTTTCTGAAGCAAGGGCTGGCCGAACGGACCACCCTTCAGGAGGCGGTCGGCAAGATGAAGGCCCTGGTCGCCTGATGGCCAAATATCCGCTGGGCCAGCTCCTGTCGGCGCGTGAATTCCGCGAGGAATTGGCGGAGCGGGAGACGGTCCGCGCTCGAACCGCGATGGAAGAGGCCAGGGCGGCGGCGGCGGCGGCCAGGGAGGAACTGGCGCGCTATCGGGAATGGCGACCGGGCGAGGAGAAGCGACTTTTCGAGCCCCTGCGCGGCAGGGATGTCACGCAAACGGAACTGGACAAGCATTTTCAGGACATCCAACTGTTGCGCGACGCCGAGTTGCGCCGGGAGGAGGAGGTCAAGGCGGCGGACAAGGCGGTTGTCGCCACGGTTGCGGCGGCGGCGGCGGCCAGGGAGCGGCAGTTGAAGGCTTCCCGGGATCGCCGCAAGATCGGCGAACACCGGGAGCGCTGGATGAAATTGGAGGCCGGACGGCTGGAAATGGCGGAGGAATTGGAATTGGAGGATTTTTCCAGGCGTGACGGGCTGGACGACGGGGAGTGACGGTTGGGTTCATTGTAAAGGCGTTTGCGATGGCTGATATTGGACAGATGCGCGGTTCTTCGGCCGAGTTGAGGCGGCTGGAGCCGGAAAAGGCGGCGTCGCGGAACGAGTTGCCTAGCGAAGCGGCGGCGCATTTTAAGGAGCATCTCGGCGGAAAAACGGACGCTGGCGATAAGCCGCCCGGAAAAGATGGCTTGGCCGATCTTTTCGGCGCTGCCGCCGGCAACCTCCCCGGCCTGATTTCTCGGTTTCCCGCCATGCCGGCCGGACCGGTCTCCGTCGGGTTGGCGGACGGCGCCGCCGATCTGCATTGCGGCGAACTGGTGGAGCGCATTCTGGCGTCGCAACCGGCGGCGGACGGCGCTTCCGAGGTGCGGATCAAGCTGGACAGTTCCTGGCTTCCTGAAACCGAAGTGAGGTTGGCGCGTTCGGCCGACGGAGGACTGTTGGTGGAATTCGCCTCGGACAATGTGGATGCGCAGCGTTTTCTGTTGCCGAATCTGGGTGGCCTCCGCGAGCGGCTTTTCGAGCGGATTGGCGGCCAGGTGACGGTGGCGATGTCCGAGTCCGGCGACGCCGGGGCCGGGGCCGGCGATGGCCGTAGCCGCGAGCGGCGCAACCTTTACGAGGAAATCGAGGAAAGATAACCGTCATGGCCGCCCTTTTCAAAAAGCTGTCCCCGGACGCGGCGCGGCTGCAAACCTTGTTCCACCGCCACGCGCGGGGCGCTTCCTTCGCTTCGGAGGGGAAAACCTGGCGCTTCGGGCCGGCCGTGTCCGGCGGCGGCCACAGCCTTGCCGTTTACGGCAAGTTGGGGGATGGCGAATTCGTGGTTTGGCTGGACGAGCCGGATTGGCGTCTGGCCGTCGCCTCGGTTCTCGCCGTTTCGCCCGACGCGATACCGGACCTGCCAGAACTCTTGCGGCGCGCCGCCCTGGAATGCTTCGCATCCGGCTGTCTGGCGGCGTTGGAAAAGGCCGTCGGCCTGCCGGCGTCCCTGACCCGGCTGGAGGAGGGGGCAGTCACGCCTCTAGCCTCCGCTTGTTCCTTCCGGCTGGTCGATGACGCCGGATTGACGCTGGGAGGCGCCTGGATCGTAGTCGGCGCCGGGAAGGGATGGCGGTTGGCGCTGGAAAAAGCCCTGTTGGCGCGGCCGGTTCCCCGGGCGTCCCTGCCGGACGATTTGCCGTTGTCCGGTCTAGTTGGCATCGGGGCTTGGTCCGCCTCTGTCGAGGAGACGATGCGCCTGGCGGTTGGCGATGTGGCTTTGTCCCCGGCCGGGCCGGAACGTTTTTTGATGGTTGGCGGCCGGTTGCGCTTTGCCGCCCGGCTGGAACGGGGTATTTTGACGGTGGAAGGAAAAACCATGACGACAGACGCCTCTCCCGCGCCTCAGGCCGCGTCCCAGGCGGTACCCCAGGCGGCGCCCAAGGCCAATCCGGTGAAGGCGGTCTCCGCCGGCGGATCCGGCGAGGCGGCCCAAGCGGCTGGCCAGCCGGAGCGGTTGGAGCGGGTGGACGCCGTGGAGGTGGAGTTGCTGGCGCAGGTGGGTCGCCTGACCCTGACCCTGGCGGAGCTCCGCCAATTGGGGACGGGGCAGGTGGTGGAGTTTTCGACCCCGGTGGAGTCGCCCGCCACGCTCGTGGTTGGCGGCCGGCCTGTCGCCAGGGGTGAATTGGTGGATGTGTGCGGACGCGTGGGCGTGCGCATCACCTCGATGCTGGAATAAAAAGACATGGCGCGGACAAGACAAGCGGAACGCGGCCAAGTACCCGAGGATCCTAAGCTGCAGGCCAGGATCATCGGCGCCAATTTGCGGCATTTGCGCAAGTTGCGCTTTCCGTCCTGGGGCGGCCAGAAGAAATTTGCGGAGTTCCTCAACCTCACCGCCAACGATCTCTGCGTGTACGAGTATGGGCGGGCCGTCCCCAACGAACTCCGACTGTCCGAGATGGCCGCCCGCCTAGGCATGACGGCCGAAGAGTTGCGCCGGCCGCTGCCGGGCGTGAAGGTTCCGCCCCCGTCTTCGGAAGCGCCGGCCGCCAACTTGACGGCGGCGCTGTCCTCGCGGGAGCGGGGGGCGCGGCTGGAGCAAATCGAGGAATTGAAGCGCGATGTCGCGCGCCTGGAGGGCCGCCTGGAGGTTTTGCTGGAGCAGAACCAGGCCAAGGAAGAGTTGATACGGCAATTGCGGGAGGCGAACTACACCCTCCGCGATCTTTTGTATGTCGACGATTCCTCCGAGGCGGGGGAGAGGCGCGGACGCTTGCTGAGGCGCTTGGATCCGTCCATCGTCGACTTGGCGGGGCGGCGGGACGTTTTTTAACTTTTCAAAGCTTCCTCGGGAGGTCCCTCGGGAGGTCCCTCGGGACGTCGGGAGTTGCGATGCTGGGCTTGGATCCGGTCGCGATGATGGTTGGTCTGGCGCTTTTGGCGCTGTTGCCGTTCATAGCGGTGATCACGACCAGCTACGTCAAGCTGATCGTCGTTTTCAGTCTTATCCGCAACGCCCTGGGCATCCAGCAGATACCGCCCAACATGGTGATGAACAGCATGGCGATAATCCTCTCCCTGTTCGTAATGGCTCCGGTTGGGCGGGAGATGTACCAAACCGCCCTGGAGCGGGGGATGGGGCGGATACAGGGAGTTCGGGATGTGAGTATCGCCGACGCGGCCGAGGCGGCCGCGCCCCTGCGGGAATTTCTGAAAAAGCACTCGCACCCATCCATGCGCATCCTCTTCCTCCGCGCCGCCGCCCAGTTATGGGGCGGGGATCCGAAAAACCTGACCGATCCCGACGGGCTGTTCATTCTGGCGCCGGCCTTCATGCTCACCGAGATCACCGAAGCCTTTCAGATCGGGTTCCTCCTGTATCTTCCCTTCATCGTGGTCGATCTGGTCATCAGCAACATCCTGCTGGCCATGGGTATGATGATGGTGTCGCCGATGACCATATCGCTTCCCTTCAAGCTGCTGCTGTTCGTCATGGTCAACGGCTGGACCCGAATCATTGAGGGGCTTTTGGCGACGTACCGCTAAGGAGGGACGGTTTTGAGCGAGGCGCACATCATATTCATCACCAAGGAGGCCATGCTGCTGGTGCTGATCCTGTCGATGCCGCCCATCGTCGTCGCCTCGGCGCTGGGAGTGATGGTCAGCCTGATCCAGGCGATTACCCAGGTGCAGGAGCAAACGCTGTCCTTCGCCATCAAATTGCTGGGAGTGACCGCCACCCTGGTAGTGACGGCGGCTTGGTTCGGCCGCGAGCTGATCTTGTACACCGGCAGGCTGTTCGATCAAATCATGCAGTTGGGCGGCTAGCTGTTGCCAAGACGGGAGGCGAGGCATGGAATCGGGAGGGCTTCTGGCGATAAGCGGCGAGGCCGGCCGGTACCTCTGGCTGATCAGCCTCGCCATGGCCCGGCTCACCCCGGTTTTCCAAATTGTCCCCTTCCTGTCCGGCAACTACATGACCGGCATGATCAGGAACTCTCTGGCCTTCGCTCTGGCCATGTTCCTGACCCCCTGGCTCGGCCTCCAGGCCCCGGCGGAGCCGCCCGGGATGCTGGACGCGCTGCCCCTACTGGCCAAGGAGGTGGCGCTGGGGACGTTGTTCGGCTTCCTGACCTCCCTGGCTTTTTTCGCCGCCTCGGGCGTGGGTTTCCTGGTCGACAACCAGCGAGGCTCGTCGATGGCCCAGGAAACCGATCCGCTGACCGGCGAGCAGACTTCGCCGCTTGGCAGCATGGCGGTCCAGACCCTGATCATGGTGTTCATCGCCTCGAGCGGGCTGGCCATGTTTTTCCAGGCCCTGTTGACGACCTATTCCTTCTGGCCGCCCCATTCCTTCTGGCCAGTCTGGGAGAGATCGCCCCTGCGGGAGCTTTTGTTCCGGCAGTTCGCCTGGTATCTGACCACCATGGTCACGCTGGCGGCGCCGATGCTCCTGGTGTGCTTCCTGGTGGATTTCGGCATGGGGCTGATGAACCGCTTCGCGCCGCAATTGAACGTCTTCTTCCTGGCTATGCCGGTGAAGAGCGGGCTGGCGCTGGCGCTCATGACGGTGTATTGGGCGGCGATGTTCAAGACGCTGGGCGGGGACGTTTTCCGCCTGCCGGTACTGTGGGACGCCTTGCGGCATAGTTTCGGGCCGGACTGATATCGGGGAGCGGCGTCGTGGGCGGCGAAAAGACGGAACCACCCTCTGATAAACACCTCCGGGATGCCCGCGAGGAGGGCCAGATCTGCAAAAGCCAGGAAATCTCGTCGGCGGCGGTGGTTCTGGCGATATTCCTTTATGTGTGGGTGGGGTTCGACTGGATTTCCGGAGAGATTCAGGACTTGATGCTGCGGGCGGCGGAATGTATCGGGAGGCCCTTCGGGGAGTCCCTCAAAAACATGGTCAACGAATCGACCCGGGTATTCCTCACCCTGGCCGCTCCGGGTGTTGTTTTGGCCGCGACGGCGGGAACGGTGGGGCATTTGGGGCAGACCGGTCTGCTCTTCGCCTTCAAGGCCGCCATGCCAAAACTCGACAAGCTAAACCCCAAGCAATGGTTCGGCAAGGTGTTCTCCCTGAAGAACCTGATCGAATTCCTGCGCTCGATCCTGAAGATAGGCGTTGTGGTCCTGGTGTTTTACCTGGTGTTCATGAATACGCTGCCGCTGCTGTTGCGCCTTCCCGGGCACGGTTTCGCCGCCGTCCAGATTGCCCTGCGCCAGGTGATGCGGCAGACCGCCAGCTACTCCCTGGCCGCCTTCGTCGCCATCGCCGCCCTGGACTGGCTGTTCCAGCGGCACCAGTTCCTCAAGGAACACATGATGAGCAAGGAGGATCTTAAGAACGAGTACAAGGAACAGGAGGGAGATCCGCAAATCAAGGGCCAGCGCAAGCAACTGCATCAGGAGATGGTCATGAGCGATCAAACCCAAAGCGTGAAAAACGCCGACGTGCTGATCACCAATCCCACCCATCTCGCCATCGCCATCGAGTACAAAGAGGGGAAAACCCTCCTGCCGGTCATCCTGGCCAAGGGCGAGGGCCTGCTGGCGGAGCGGATGATGAAAATCGCCGATGCGGCCGGGATCCCCATTATGCGCAACGTCCCCCTGGCGCACGATCTTTTCGATCAGGGGACGGAGCTCGAATATATCCCGTCGGCATTGATCGAGCCGGTGGCCGAGGTGCTCCGCTGGCTCCAGGAATTGCGCGAGAAAGGGCCGCAACTATGACTTTCAATGTTTCCGGTCTCGGCGCCGCCACTCCGGGCGGCTTCCGCCCGGCGGAAGCGACAGGCGCCGGGGCCGTCAAGGGTGAATGGAACGGCTTGGCCGTCACCCTCTCCGATGATCCGGCTAGCCTGCTCGCCGACGCGGCCGAGGAGATGAGCTTCGCCGCCAGCGAGAGGGTGGAGAAGGATGTTTCCGAGCGCAAAAAGCCGGAAAAGGAGCGGCGCCTCACTGTGGTGATTCCGCCGTCGGAGGCGGTACAGGACATGCGGGAGCGCCTGGCCGGGCGCCTGAACAAGCTGCTGTCCGAGGTCAAGGAGGCGATGGGCAACCCTGACGCCTTCCGGCGGGCCGTCGAATCCTTCTCCGATCCTGCCGAACGCCACGCCGCCCTGGCCTGGCTGGAGGAACAACTGGCCGACGAGCCGTCGCTCGCCTCCCTGGCCGCCAGGGAAAGGGAAAAACTCGAAAGCGAGGCGGCGGTCGAGATCCAGGCCGGCTACAACCTGGAGGGGGTGGACGCCAGCGCCGTGGGCGGGCCGGACGCCGGGCGCGACTGCTACCGCCGGACCATTCTGGGGCACGGCGACGTCTCGGCCATGCTGGAAAGCATCATCAACCGCTCCGGGGAGATGGATTTCGCCGAAACGGCGGATTTCCTGCGGCGGGCGGTGGGGGCCGATCTTTCGGCCGCCAATTCCTCCATCGACAAGCGCGAGCTGGAGTCGATGAACAACGATCTCTACCAATTGCGGGCGCTGGCCAATTTCACCCGCGAATTCGACGCCGACATCGCGAAACTTAGGGACGCCGGAGGCAAACCGCCGCTTTCCCTGGCCGGCGTCAATGTCCTGAAACTGTTCTGCAAGGCCAAGAACGAGCGCCTGGTCATGCTTGACAGCCTGAAAGGCGTATTGGGGCTGGAGGGCGGCAAGGACGCCGTCTATGATGTCCGAGCTCTGACTCTGGCCCATAATTTGGCGCACCAGTTGCCGGCTAAACTTTTCCAGGATGAAGAGGCGCGGCAGCGCCTTTTGGCGGCGGGGCAGAAAATGCTCGACGCCGCCATCGAACTGGAGGATTCCTTGGCGGAGGAGGGATGATGGCTGACGTCTTCGCCGATGTCGTGGACGGTTTCGGCCACCGGTTGGGCATCGCGGGCTTGGCCCCCGGGCCTGGCGGGGTGGTGGATTTGCGGATTGAGCGGCTGGGCCGCCTGCAGTTGGAAGCGCTTGGGGACGATCTCCTGGTCACCCTGATCCGGCCCTGGCCGCCGCGTGCGAAAAACGCCGCCCGGACTGCGCTTTCCCTGTGCCATTGGCGCGAGAACCACGCCTGGGACATCCACGCCGGGGCTAGGGGTTCGGAGGACCTGGCCCTGACGGCGCGCCTTCCGCTGGGCGAGGCGGATGTCCCAACCCTGGAGCGGCTGTTGCCGTATTTGGCGAATCTTCTAAATCAGATTGAACAGGCGGGCTAAAAATGGCGAAAATCGGCGGCGGTTTCGATCCCGGATTGGGCGTGACCCGTCTCCGGGACGGCGATCAGGAAATCGGGCGGATCAACCTGCCGGCTTCCCGGAAAATCATCCCCGAATCGGCGCTGGAGCAGGCGACGGAGTTGATATACGGCAAACTGACCGATTCATCCATCCTGGAGCGTTTCTCCGGTTATCTTTCCCCTGTGCCGCAACGCCGGGAACTCTTGTCGGCGGACGTGTTTTTTGAAAGCCTGGGGGCGGCGGCCGACGCCATGGTCGCCGAGGCCAGGGAAAAGGGCGAGGGACCGGACGGCCCTCTGGGCCGGGCGGCGGCGGAATTGGCCGGTGTGCTGGCCGACCGGGAGTTGTGCGAAATGCTCCGCAACCTGATCCTGAAGGTCTGAGCATGATGAACGAGCGCGAACTGGACGCCATGCGCCTCCTGGCGCATTCGCTGGCGTGGGCCGGCAGGTTCGCCGAGGCTAGCGGGCTGCTCCGGGGCATCCTGGCCGTCTCGCCGGATGATGTCCAGGCCCGGCGGGGCTTGGTGCATTCGCTGTTGCGCCTGGGCGAGTACGAGGAGGCCGAGCTGTTGGCGAGGCGGCTGGCGGCGGAGGAGAAGGGTGCCGAGAGGATCCCGGCCATCTTTTTCCATGCGCATTCCCTGTGGGGATGCGGGCGCCTGGACGAGTGTCGGGCCACGGTGGAGGAATACGCGAAAACCCTGGCGGACGCGCAGGTTCGCGGGCAGGCATAAGGAAACTTATCCGCAATGGGTAGACTGAATCGGCTCATCGACTCCCTCAACCGCTTCGGCGACATCATCCTGGTGGCACTCCTGATCTTCATCATCGCCCTGATGATCGTGCCGCTGCCGACCCCGATCGTCGATCTCCTGATCGGCGTCAACCTGGCCCTCTCCGTCACCATCATGATGATATCAATGTACATCCCGGGGGCGCTGGCCTTTTCGGTTTTCCCGTCGGTCCTGCTGTTCACCACCCTGTTCCGCATGTCCCTGAACATCACCACCACCCGCCTCATCCTGCTTCACGCCAATGCCGGCGAAATCATCGACACCTTCGGCAAGTTCGTGGTTGGCGGCAACCTCATCGTCGGCGGCGTCATCTTCCTGATCATAACCATCGTGCAGTTCCTGGTCATCTCCAAGGGCGCCGAGCGGGTGTCCGAGGTTGGCGCCCGCTTCACCCTGGACGCCATGCCGGGCAAGCAGATGTCCATCGACGCCGACATGCGGGCCGGGACCCTCTCCATGGAGGAGGCGCGGGCCCGGCGCGAGCTGGTGCAAAAGGAGAGTCAGCTTTACGGCGCCATGGACGGGGCCATGAAGTTCGTCAAGGGCGACTCCATCGCCGGCCTGATCATCACCGGCCTGAACATCGTCGGCGGCGTGTCGATCGGCGTCCTGCAAAAGGGCATGACCGCCGGCGAGTCCTTGACCAAGTATTCGGTTCTCACCATCGGCGACGGCCTGGTCAGTCAAATCCCGGGCATCCTCATCGCCATCACCGCCGGCATCATCGTCACCCGGGTCTCCAGCACCGATTCCACCGATCTCGGCAGCGACATGAGCAAGCAGTTCCTGGCCAGACCCAAGGCCATCATGATCGGCGGCGTGATCATCTTCCTCTTCGCCATGATCCCCGGCTTTCCCAAGCCGCAGTTGTTTTTGCTGGGCGGCCTGATGCTCCTGATCGGCTACGGCCTGCGCCACATCGGCGCGGCCCCGCCCGGGGCCGAATTGGAGGATCGGCTGGCCGAGACCATGGCGCCAGCCGCCGAAAAGGGGAAGGAGAAGCCGGGGGGCAAGCCCCGGGAACTGGAGTCGTTCTCCCTTAGTGTTCCGGTGTTGGTGGATCTAGCGGCCGACATCCGGGCGCGCATCGACACCGAAATCCTGAACGACGAGGTCATCCGCTTGCGGCGCGCCCTTTATTTCGATCTGGGCGTACCCTTCCCAGGCATCAATCTGCGCTACGTCGACAACATGCCTGCCGGGAACTACGTCATCCGTTTGGACGAGGTTCCGGTTACGCGGGGCTGGCTAAAGGCTGGCTCGGTCCTGGTCCGGGAAAAAGCGGAGCATCTGCGGGTCCTTGGCGTCGCCTTCTCCGAGGACAAGGCCTTCCTGCCCGGCCTGCCCACCCTGTGGGTTGATGAGTCGCGGACCGGCGAACTGGATCGGTTGGGGGTGTCCTGGTTTGATCCGGCCCGGATCATCTCCTACCATCTGTCCTTCGTGCTGAAGCGCCACGCCGCCAATTTCATCGGCATCCAGGAGACCCGCCACCTGCTGACCCAGATGGAAGCCAAGTTCCCGGAATTGGTCAAGGAGGCCCAGCGGCTGCTGCCTCTGCAGAAAATGGCGGATATTTTCCAGCGGCTGGTGTCGGAGGACGTCTCCATCCGTAATTTCCGCGCCGTGCTGGAGGCCTTCATCGAATGGGGCCCCAAGGAAAAGGACTCTCTGCTGCTGACCGAGTATGTCCGGGGCTCGCTGCGGCGCCAGATCAGCTACCATTACGCCAGCGACAACAACCGTCTGCCGGCCTATCTTCTCCAGCCCGATGCCGAGGAGCAGATACGCGCGGCGATTCGCCAGACCTCGTCCGGCAGCTTTTTGGCGCTACCGCCCCAGGTGTCGGCGCAGTTCCTGCATAATGTTAAAAAAGAGGTCGGCGACCTGGATCAATTCGCCAACCGGCCGGTGATCCTGGCCTCCATGGACATCCGGCGCTTTGTGCGTAAACTTGTCGACGGCGATCTGCCGGATTTGATGGTGCTGTCCTATCAGGAGCTGACGCCGGAGATAACCGTGCAGCCGCTCGGGAAGATAGGCATGTGATTGCGGCGCTTCATGAAAGGAGATTCGGGTGGGTGATCTGGATAAGGAATTGGACGCGACCGCCGAGGAAGCCCGGAATATTCTGGCGGCCACGGAGCGTTTCCGGGATGAAGCGAACCGGATGAGCCAAGTCCTTAAGCAATGGAAAATCGATAACGGGCTGGACGACACGGTGGCCGAGCGCTTTTTCAATTCCCTCTCCCCCGAGGACAAGAAGAAGGCCCGGGAGGAGCAGGAGGCCTTTGAGCGGCAAACCTCGCTGGATATCGAGGAAGCCTTGCAAATGGCTAAGCTGAAGGCGCCTGCCGGATCGGCGAAAAAGCTCAGGATCAGGAAGTTTGCCTGAGGGCGGGGCGGCGGGGGAAATGGATTGCCGACCGCCTTCCATACTCCCGGCCTCAAACCGCCCGTCGCGCCGCGGCCTCCCCCATCGCCATATGACTGGCCGGCCGGCGTTATTTGCCGCCGATTTGCGGTTTGGTCTGGGGTTGGGTTTGGGCTTGCGGCTGGGCCGGCGGTTGTTGCCTCGCCTTGAAATCGTTTATCCAGGCTTCCACCTCGGCGTCGACCGCCTTGGCGCGCTCGGGGCCGAGCTTGGTTCGCAGTTCCTCAATCACCTGGCTTAGCGCCGCGGGCGGATAGCCGGCCCGGCTGGCCAGGGAATACCATTTGAATTCCTGCGCCGGATCGACGGCTTTGTCTCCCAGGCCGTCCCGGTAAAAAACGGCCAGATTCTTCATCGCTTCGGCGTTTCCCAGTTGGGCGGAACGGTTGAACATGGCGAAGGCTTGGCCGATATCCTTGGCCTGACCGAAGTCGCCGGCGAAATAGATGACCCCGAGATCGTTGGCCGCCACCATGTGGTCGGCGGCGGCGGCCCGTTTCAGGAGCTCCACCCCCCAGCTTTCGTTCTTGGTGACGCCGAAGCCGAGAAAATAGAGCGAGGCCAGCTTGTATAGACCCTGCGGCAGTTTAAGTTCGGCCGATTTCTCGAAATTGGCGAAGGCGTCCTCGGGGCTGCCGGAGTTGCCCATGCCGATTTCGTAGCAGACGCCGGTGTTGTAATAACCCTCGGCGAGTCCGGCTTCGGCGGCTTTCCGATACCACTTGAAGGCCTCAATGAAATTCCTGGGCGTGCCGACGCCGCGCTCGTACATGAGGCCTAGGGTCAGCATGGCGTTGGCAACGCCCTTGGCGGCCTCGTCCGATATGAGTTTGAAGGCTTCCGTCGGACTCAGGTTCTGGGGGACGCTGGCGGCTTGGGGCGCCGCCGGAGCTGCGGGGCGGGTTTCGCCCGCGCCGGCCGGCAGGGGAAGAAGGGCGGCCAGGGCGAGGGCCGCGAGGAGACTCCGCCGAAACGTCTGCATGGTTTTGTCCTGTCTGCGCGTGCCCGGGGCCGCTCCGCGCCGACCGCGGAGCGGCCCCGGAAGGAAGATCACTTGCCGATTTTCGTTCCCGACACCTTGGCGTAGTACTTGGCGAGGGAGCTGTGGTCGTCCTGTCCCGCGCCGTCGGCGTGCAGAGTCTGCATCATTTCCATCAGCATGGCTGTCAGGGGCAGCGGGGCGCCGACGCCGTGACCGGTGTCCAGGGCGTTAGCCAGATCCTTAATGTGGAGATCGATTTTGAAGCCTGGCTTGAAGTTCGAGTCGATCATCATCGGGCCCTTGGCGTTCATGACCGTGGAGCCGGCCAAGCCGCCCTTTATGGCGTCCAGGACGAGTTGCGGATCGACCCCCGCTTTCTTGGCTAGCGTGAAGGCCTCGGCCACGGCGGCGATGTTCACGGCGACCACCACCTGATTCGCCAGTTTAGTGGTATTGCCGGCGCCGATGTCGCCGCAATGCACGGCGGAGCCGCCCATCTTCAGCAGGATGCCGTCCCTGACCTGCTCGAAAACCTTCTTGTCGCCGCCGACCATGATGGACATGGTGCCGTCAATGGCCTTGGGCTCGCCGCCGGACACCGGGGCGTCGATCATCTTGACGCCCTTGGCGGCGCAGGCTTTCTCGACTTCCTGGGAGGCCAGGGGGGCGATGGAACTCATGTCGATGAGGATGGTCCCCGGCTTCGCGCCCTCCAGGATGCCGTTTTCGCCCATGACCACGGTCTTGACGTGGGGGGAGTTCGGCAGCATGGTGATGATGGTCGTGCATTCCTGGGCGATCGCCTTGGCGGAGGCGGCGGCCCGGGCCCCATCCTTGACCGAGATGTCGACGTTGGCCTTGATCACGTCGAATACCACCAGCTCGTGGCCAGCCTTGATGAGGTTCCTGACCATTGGTTTTCCCATAATGCCAAGACCGATGAAGCCGATTTTCATAGCGCCTTTCTCCTGTACGAAAATATCCCAATCCAAACCCGGCGCGCAATCGCACCGATGCCGCCCTGATTATAACAGATAAGCCCCTCGTTGTCCAAAAATTAAAACGCCGGACGACGTCCCGGATTCCAGGCGTGGTTCCAAAATTGAATATCGGCCGCCGGGTGGGAATAATTCAGTTCCGACGCGCCCGACCGCCAGAAGGCGACGGGCGGTTGACTATCGTTCCCGCATCTGGTATGGTTATGCGCTTGGATCGTCGCTTTTGTTCAACCTGCTGCAAGGATAGGCTTACCCATGCGGAAACGCCGGCCCATATTCAACCTGCCCAACTCGCTGACCCTGTCGCGTTTTTTTTTCGCGCCGATCATGCTTTTTCTGCTCCTACGTCTGGAAAATCCGGCGAACAACCCCGACGCCTGGAAAATCACCGCCGCCGCCTGCGCCGTCCTGGCCGTCGCGCTTCTCACCGATCTCTTTGACGGGCTGTTGGCCCGGACCAGGGGAGAGGTGACCAATTTCGGCAAGATCATGGATCCGGTGGCGGACAGCACTTTTTTTATGACCCTGCTGTTCGGCCTTTCCGCCTGCGATCGCTTCGGCCCTTCGGTCAGCCTGTGGTTCCCCGTGCTGGTGCTGTACCGGGAAATCGCCATCCACATATTCCGCCGCTATGCCGCCCTGAAGGGCAATGCCGTGCCGGCCAAGCGCTCCGGCAAAATCAAGATGTTCTCCCAGAGCTTCCTTACCGCCGCCTTTTTCCTGCTGACCCTGATCCGGGACTGGCAGGGAACCGCCTCCGGCGTGAGCGAGGAACTGCTCCGCTCCCTAGTTTTCTGGCTGGCGCTGTTCACCGTGGGCGTGAACTACTGGAGCCTAATCGAATATTCCCGCGATGTGCCGGAGTTGATCGCCGAATACACCGGCCAGGCGGACGGCCAACCAGGCCCGGAGGGGATCCCGCCTTCCGCCGCCGGCGATGGAAGCCCCGGACGTGGCTGAAGCCGGAGCCGGGGCGCCGCGGGTGTCCCTTCTGGCCTGCGGCGATTACCGGCCGGATACGGTTTTGCCGGCGATGCGTCGTCTGCTGGCGCCGCTGGGAGGCATGGAGGCGTTCATCCCCAGGGGCGGCCGAGTGGTGTTGAAACCCAACCTGGTCATGGGCCGGCCGCCCGAGCGGGCGGTGAATACGCATCCGGAAATTGTCCGGGCCGCGGCGCGGCTCGCCCTTGAGGCCGGCGCCGGCCGGGTGGCGATCGGCGATTCGCCGGGGGTGGGTTCGGCCTCCTCCGCCGCCCGCGCCGCCGGTTATGCGGCGGCGGCGGAGGAAATGGGGCTGGAAATCATTGAGTTCACTCCGGTGGGAATCGCCACGCCGGAGCTACCCTTCCCGCGTTTGGAGGCGGCCCGGGAACTTTTGGAGGCTGACGCGGTCGTCAATCTCCCCAAGCTGAAGACCCATTCCCAAATGCTACTGACCCTGGCGGTGAAAAACCTTTTCGGAGGCGTTCCCGGAGCCCGCAAGCTGCAATGGCATTATCGGGCCGGCCGGGACCGGCCCCTCTTCGCTCGGGTTGTGAACGCGGCGGCTGCGAGGATCAGGCCGGCCCTCTCGATACTCGACGCCGTGATCGGCATGGACGGGGCGGGCCCCACCGCCGGCCGGGCTCGCCCGGCCGGCTTTCTCGCCGCCGGGACCGACCCTTGGGCGGTGGACGCCGCGGTCATGGACGTCCTGGGCTTGGAGCGGGAGAAACTTTTCACCTTGGCGGCGGCCATCGGGCATGGTCCACGCGAATGGCTGGATCTCCGTCTGGCCGGACCCAATCCGGCGGACCTGCGTCCGCCGGATTGGGATATCCCGGAACTCCGAACGCTCCAGATGCACGGCGGCTTTGTTGAGCGGCGCCTTCCTTTCCTGGCTCGCCGGCTTCGTTCGGGCATCGCGCCCGCCCCCTTGCCGAATGCTCTTTGCAACGGTTGCGGCCATTGCCGGGACATCTGTCCGGCCAAGGCGATTCGCCTGGCCGGCGGGCGTCCGGCCGTGGTCGACCTCGATTGCATCCGGTGCTATTGCTGCCATGAATTGTGCCCCCTGGGCGGTATGGACATCCGCCCGGCCGGCCTTCTGGCCCGGTTGCTGGGGCTGGGCTGACGCGGCGGCCGGCCCCGGACCTCCTCCCGCCGCCGTTCCCCCCGCGTTCAAGTTTTTACGCTGCCATCCGATAAAAAGGTTGAGGGAATGTTCGAGAAGCGATGCCTAAAAGGAGAAAGCCATGCGCCGTCTATCTTTTCTGGTTAACCGGGGAGAGTACGATTGCTTCATGGTACACGGCCTGGAGTGGGCCGCCTATGCCGAGGGTTGCAATTGGATCGAAACCACCCGGGCCATCCGCGACAGCGTCATCCATTCCTTTGATCGGGGCAGCCGGCCGGATTACCTGGATTTTCTTTTCCCGGACGGACGGGTGGTTTCGCTTTCAGCCTGAGTCGGCGTCGATGATGCCCGTCCGGGCCAGTATCTCCGGCAAATCGCCCGGAACGATATCCTTGGCGCCGGCCCGCAGTTCGGCCGCCATCCACCAGCGGGATCCAGTCAAATTTTCGCGTTCCTCCAGGGTGAGCCCCTCCCTCGACAATTCAGGCGTTTTCGGCAATCTCAGCAGAAAATAATGATCCGCCGCCGTTACCTCCTCGCCGCTGGACAGGCGGAATGGATATGAGCTTTCGGCTGCCGTCGGTTCCAGGCGCTCGGCCTGGATGCCTGTCTCCTCGCTGAGTTCGCGGACGGCGGCGGCGGCAAGGGATTCCCCTTCTTCCACCCCGCCGCCCGGCACGCCCCAGTAGCCGGTTCTGGCCAGGGGGCCGGTTGTGTAATCGAAGCGGAGCAGGAGCAGGCGATCAGCCGGATCGAAAATAAGTATTCGCGCGGCGTGGCGGATGCGTGGCATGATTCCCTCCCTCCCATTGTTCCTCCAGGCAAAAAGGCCATTCGCCGATTATACCGGATGTGGCTTTGAACCGTCCAGATTTTCAAAATCCCCTCGACCGCCGCTTCACTCTTGCCAAATTCCCGGCGGCGCGATATAATGGATCGCGTTGATGGACTTAATTTTCGCAAAGGAACGCTATGAACCGGCCAATCCTCGCCAACATTGTCTCCGTCGCCTCCCTCGTCGGCATGGTCCAGCTTTTCGCCGTCTTCGCCGTTCCGGCGGCGGCCGGTGAATTGCCGCCAGGGCTTTACGCCAGCTTCGATACCAGCAAGGGCGTAATCGTCTGCCGGCTGTTCTTCGAGGAAACGCCCATGACGGTGGCCAATTTCGTCGGGTTGGCTGAGGGGAAACTGTCCACCCGGACCAGGAATGGCCAACCATTTTATGACGGAATCGCCTTCCACCGGGTTATAGATTCGTTCATGATCCAGGGCGGCGATCCCACCGGAACCGGGACCGGAGGGCCGGGCTACCGCTTCGCCGACGAAATCCGCCCTGGCTTGCGGCACGACTCGCCCGGTATCCTCTCCATGGCTAATGCCGGTCCCGACACCAATGGCAGCCAGTTCTTTATCACCCATGTCCCCACCCCGCATCTCGACGGCAAGCATACCGTCTTCGGAAAAGTGGTTTTCGGCCAGGATGTGGTGAACGCCATCGCCAAGGGCGACGTCATGCGCCAAGTGCGGATAATCCGGATTGGTCCGGCGGCCGAGGCCTTCCAGCCGGATCAGGACCTTTTCGAACAACTGCAAAAGGAGAACGCCCGGGGCGGCTCCGCCGGTTCCGCCGCCAAGAGTTCGGAGGGCGACTATGCGGACACCATTCGCGCCCGGGAAAAAGAGGCGAAAACCTCGATGAGCGGGCTCAAATACGTGGTTTTGCGAGAGGGTTCGGGCAAGAAGCCGCGCCCGGGGCAGACCGTGGACGCCGAATACACCGGTCGCTTCATGGACGGCCGGATTTTCGACAGTTCGATCGGGCGCGGCCCCTTTTCTTTCAAGGTGGGGAGGAACGAGGTCATAAAAGGCTGGGACGAGGCCCTTTCCCAAATGACGGTGGGCGAAAAGCGGGCGCTGATCGTTCCGCCCGGCCTGGGGTACGGCGAACGAGGCGCCGGCGGCGTCATCCCTCCTAACGCCACCCTTTATTTCGAGGTCGAGCGTTTGAAATAAGCCGTCCCGGAATAGCCGTTTTTTGGCTGACCGCCGCCTTTTTCCCTTGACGGCGTCGGACGCTGGCGTTAGTCTTGACGCGCAAAAAGGATTTTCGATTCCTCGGGAGAAACCCATGTCCACGCAATTCAGCTTGCCCAGCCTGTTGAAAATCGACGAGCAACTGTTCAGCGTGATTGTCAAATGCACGCGGGATGGCCTGATGATGGCTGGCCTGAAGCCCGAGGCCATAGGTCTTTCCAAATTGCTCCGCTCCGGCGGCAATGTCTCGGCCATTATCGGCTTTGTGGGGCCCATCAGCGGATCCATGATTATCAACACCACCGACTCGGTTGCCTGTTTCATGGCTGGCCGGATGGTGGGGGAAACTTTCACCACCCTCGACAACCAGACTCTGGATGGCCTTTGCGAAATCGCCAACATCATGGCCGGCGGCATCAAGGCCGCCCTTTCCGCCAGCGAATACCGCTTCGACCGCATCAGCGTCCCTTCGGTCATTGTCGGCAACAGCTTTTCCATCAACCACTATCGGGGCATGACTTCGGTTTCGGTGGAATTCGGCCTACCGGAAATACCCATCAAAATGGGCGAAATCGGCACTTTTTCGGTAAATCTTTCCCTGATGAAGATCTAGTCGGTTAATCCATCCGTTGGTCATTTGCCCCACCCCGAGGCCCCGGCCGGGGCGGACGAACCGGTCGGGGAACCGCCATGCCGGAGAAAAACCCTCCCTCCAAGCGTCAGTTGGCCATCGCCTTGCGCTACGACGAGGACAAGGAGGCCGCCCCCCGCGTACTCGCCAAGGGACGGGGGTTGGTGGCGGAGAGAATCCTCGATCTTGCCAGGCGGAACAATATCCCCGTTCGCGAGGATCCCGACTTGGTGGAAATCCTGGCCAAGCTGGACACCGGCTCGCTAATCCCTAGCGATCTCTATCCGGCCGTGGCCGAGGTGCTGGCCTTCGTCTACCGGCAGAACCAGCGTTACGCCAAGATGGGATGATGAGGTCTCCCGCCACGCCGCCGCCCCTCCGGGGAAACGGATCATTTTTTCAGCAGCGTCACGCCTTCGGGAAGATCAAAATATTTGCCGATGATGCGTTCGTAGAAATCGTAATTGCGGTTGAAGAGTTTTTTGCCGGCATCGTCTGCGGTTTGGATATAGGCCTCGTAGACGCGCCGCCAGTTGGTGCGGTCGTTCTGCTCGTTGTAGATGAGCCCCTTTTCCCTGCCTTCCTTTGATCGCTTGCGCCAATCCCAACGCACGGACATGAAGGCGGCGACGATGGTGTCGGAGGTCATCACGTCCATGCCGGCCGCGGCTTTGGAGGTGTCCCAGCGGAAGTCGGACAGGAGGTAGGTGATCTGGCGCTCCCGGATGCGCCGGCGGATGAAGCAGGTGGGCAGGGCCAGTCTGCCGTCCTCGGGCTTGACCCGCGGACTCCAGGAATAGGCCAGCATCCCGGCGGCCGGGAGGAGGACGATGGCCGGGCTGATCCTGATGTCCACCCGGGACGCTTTCTTCTTCGACGGCACGATGTTTTCCAGGAAGACCGACGGATCCCGCCGCTCCATCTCGGCGAACTCCGCCAGGATGGATGTGCGGTCGTTCACCGCGTCGGTGCCCACCGCGAAATTGTCCCTGAGCGCCAACGGCATGAAGCGCTCCTTCAGGTTGGCGAGCAGACGGGCGATTTTGTGGACCGCTTCGCATTCGCGGCGGATGAGGAACTCCGTCGTGGGCTTCGGCAGTTCCCCCGAGGCGAAGCGCTCGTCCGTTTCCTTTTCCGCCTCCTTGAATTTGGCCAGCGTCTCGTTGGTTATTTTGCTTGCCAGGTTGGCGAGCTTGGTCGCCTCCACTTTCAACGCCTGGCGTTGCATGCCGAGTTCGTTCTTCAATTTTTTGAAGTCCTTCAACCCGGGAAGCAACTTGCCCAGCCGCTCGTCGACAGCCGACCCGGCGACGTTCAGTTTGTCCACTCGCTCGTTCAGGGAACCGACCAATTCCTCCATGAGGGCGGATTGGGAGCGGGCGTTGATGAGTTTCCGGAGCGCCTTGTCGGCCTTCCAGTTGGGAGAGTTGCGCTCGTTGATCTCTAGGTTCTCGTCCATGGCGGGGGTGCATTCCAGGTTCGCCACCGCCGCCAGGTATTCGTCGGCGTAAATAACGTTGGTTACCGCCTTGCTCACCTTCAAATGGTGGATTATGTCCTCCGAGCAGTTTTTGATCAGGTGATCCCGCGTTTCCGCCCGCATCCACCAGCTCTTGAAGCCGATGGCGCCGTGGCGGAGGTAGGCCCGGATCGGCATGGGCATTTCCTCGTGGCGGGGGAGGTGGATTTGGGCTAGCTCGTTGTAGACGCGCCAGAACTCCTGGATCAGCGTCTTTTCCATGAAGGCTGTTTCCTGCGCCAGCCAGGCGCAGCGCTGGGTCAGTCGCTCATAGATTTGCAGCAACCCCTCCCGGCTCTCGGTCGGCATATCGTCGTCATCGTCGTCCGCCGCGGCGGCTTTGGCTTTTTTCCTCTGGTTGCCGGCGGGATCTGGCAATTTGGCTAGCTTGGCCCGGTTGAGTTGGATATCGCCCTTGGTTTCCTCCAGCAACGCCTCCAACGCCAAGTGGTAGGCGCCGCCTCCCATGAGGATGAGCGGATCCTGGCCCGCCGCCCGGAGCAGCGGCGTCAGCGGCTCGTCCTCCATGAGCTGGAGGCAGGCGCGATAAACGCCGGGCAACGCCTCGCGGCCGGATTGGGAGCAGAACCGCCATTGGCTTATCGCCATTTGTTCGGCGTTCTGCATGGCCTTGGACGGTTTGGGCGGCGGTTGCTCGCCATTCTTTTCCGCCTCGGCGATGCGCCGGAGCAAATCCGCCTGTTTCGCCAGGCGTTTTTCAATCATGCCGTCGGCCTGATCGGGAGTGGGGATTTTGTCAAGCTCTCGATCCTGGCGGGCGAATTCGGCCTTGACCGGATCCGACAAGTTCGGGTTTTTGGCGAGGATGTTGGCCCGTTCCAGCCGCATTTTCCCGAAGAAGGCATACAATTGGAGCCTGGCCTCTATCGCCTGGCGCATATCCGCGCCGACGGGTATGGATTTCGGCCCCGTTTCCATTCCCGCCTGGGCGGCGGCCGCCGGTTCCGCCCTTTCGTCGCCGCCGGCCGGGGGATCATCCGTTTCCGGGACGAATTCGCCAACCAGGTTGGCCTCGACGGCGGCTTTATTGATGGCGGCAAGGGCGTCGTCGGCGGAATCGTCCGCCGCCGCCTCAATTTGGAAGGCGTTGTCGTCATGCTCCTCGCTGTCATCCTGGATGTCGTCGGCGAACAGCGGCGTTTCCGGTGGCGGTGGGGCCGGCTTCGGGGGAGGCGCCGGAGGGGGCGGTTGCGATTCGGCCTGGATCGGAGCGAGCGGCGGCGTTTCAGGCTCAAACGTTTGCTTCGGGATTTCCGGATCGGACTTGTATCGGCCGGAACCGGCGGGAATCATGTCGGTCGCCTTCTTCGGGGTTGAATCGCCGGCTGCGGCTTGCTCCGTCTGCCCATCCCTTGGTTGTTGGTTGTCGTCAAGGTGCAGGAACGCCTTGGTGTGGCGCGGCAAGCGGTTCGCGGCCGTCCTTGGGGCCTCGGCCGGAAGTTTTCTCTTGAACTTTATGGTGAAGCCGGCTATCTGGATGACGTCGCCGTCATACAGGCGCATGGCTTGGGTGATGCGTTTGCCGTTCAGCATGGTTCCGTTGGCCGAGTCCATGTCCTTCAGGCCGTATTCGCCGTTCCGGCCGATGAACACGGCATGGCGGCGGCTTGCCATCGGGGAGGGCAGGCAGATGTCGCATTCCGACAGGCGGCCGGCGAAAAGCAGCTTGCCATCCGGTATTTCAATCAATTTATCCTTTTCGCCGATCATGACGATCAATCCCGCCGTGCCCATGCCGCCTTCCGTCTCCCCCGCCTGGCCGTCCATCCGCTCCACCTGCGCCGGGCCGCCTTTTGGGCAAGGCTCCGGACCGGGACTTATTATACGCCGCGTCTCCATCAATATCAACCCGGCGGCCAACGCCGGTTATGCGTGCGGGGAGGCGGAGGTCCAGGCCTCAACCCTTGACCGCCCCGGCGGTCAGGCCGCGGATGACGTATTTCTGGGTGATGATGGTGATGAACAAGACCGGGACGGTTATGATCACCGCCGCCGCCATCAGCCCGCCCCAGTCGATTTGGGCGTAGGCGATGAAGTTGAAAACGGCCACCGGGACCGTTTTGGTGCGATTTGAGGCCAGCACTATCGAAAACATGAAGTTGTTCCAGGAAAAGATGAAGGCGAGGATGCCGCCCGTCACCACGCCCGGCATGGAGATGGGGAGGATGATCCGGATAAAGGTCTTGAAAACGCTGCAGCCATCGACCCTGGCCGCGTCGATCAAATCCTTCGGAATGGATTCGAAAAACGGCACCATTACCCAGACGATGAAGGGTAGCCCCACCAGGAGATGGCTGAGAATGAGCGAGGTGTAGGTGTCGACCATGCGGAACTGGCGGAACATTATGAACAGGGGCAC
>JAISYD010000144.1 GCA_031270145.1 Planctomycetota bacterium | reverse complement strand
GTGGCCGCTTTATTTCCGCGCGGGTCCTTAGCCCCGGCATTTGTCAAAAGCCGGGCGGAAAATTCTTGCCTTTTTCCCGGAGATTTGGTATGCATTCTCCATCCGGCGAGGATAAGTTTCGCCTGGGAAACCATCCTCTAGCGAATACCCGGGTCGAGTGTGGGCGGTTGGGGATTACCGGGCCGGAGGTTCCGGGAAAACTCGTTTGCCCGGCGGTTCGGGCAGGGAAGGCTGTCCCGGCCCCGCTATCGGGAGCGGGCATCTTCCCCGGTCCCGGGCAGAGTGACGGGTATTTTTAGGTGACGGGGTTGCCCCGGCGATTTGCCGGAGGCGAAAATCATTGACGGCGGGCGGTTCGCCCCGGATTGATCCCCCGTCTCAACGCCGACCTTGCTTCCGAAATTGCGGCAAGCCAAGCTTCGGAAGCTGGTTATGCGACAAAGCGTTCCTCGAAATGAACGCAACATAACACTTCTTATCGGACATTGGCGGAGTAGCTCCAAATCATCCCGCAATTACATCTCATCCTTGTAGCATTCCAATTAGATTTTCCTTAATTTAATTAATGTTATGCATTTTTGGCATCCGTAAAACCCGGATAGCATTTTTGTCGTTGGCTACATTGCCGCCATCGCTGTATCAATCCCCGAAACGATCCCGCCACAACATATAGGGGTTTTCCTCCGGTCACCCCCCCAACTAATACGCAATGTCCGATAAGAAGTGTTATGTTGCGTTCATTTATGTCTATTCCATGTGTCTTTATGATTGTTTATATCTTATAAAAGCTGAGGTTATATGTATCGGGACATGGATGGCGCGAGTCGAAATTCGCCCTGAAATGAGTTGATCTTAGTTTTATTAGAGCGGCGGCAAGGCGGGGAGGCCGGTTTCAATCAACCTTGTTCATCCGACTCAATGGTAAATGCGCCTTCCCGGTCGCCTTCAATTCCTCCGATGCCCGGGGGTTGTGGCGCAATGTGGGAGAGGGGGCGCGGACCGCCGCGGCGGTTATCATGGAGGCTGGCGGGCCACCCCCGAATGTTGCCATCCAACCATTTTCCCCGGTAGTGCGGGGGGCGGGGGTGGTTCAGTCAGGAGGATGACCGCCGTTCCTCGTGTCGCCGCAGGCTCGCTCCCGGCGCTCGTCGCGGCTTCATTGGCTTTCGGGTGGTTCTCGGATCGAATCACTCTTTGTCCTTTTGCCCTTTGCGATGGAGGAAAGGAAGAAAAGATGCGCAAATTAATCCATTGCGTTCGCCTTATTCGTTGCCCTGGCATGGCATTCCGGTTCCGCCGAGGCCCTTGATCTTGGACGCGGCCTGAAGAATATCGGAAAAGCGCTTGAAATCGGAAAGGCGCTTAAAAATGCCGGCGGCGGCGTTGTCGTTGTTCCCGCCCCTCCGCCTTCCCAACAACAGCCTTCCCGACAACAAGAGTATTACCCCCCCGAAACTCCGGCCATAACAGAGGTTCCCCAGCCATCCCCACCCACGGAGGAACCCCATTGGTTGGACGGCGGGACGGATGAGGGAACCGCCGTCATGGACGAAGACGATGGAGACGAGGACGACGACCTATTTGAAGTCGACGCGTACGACGACGAGTAAAGCGGCGGGACAACAGTGGGCGGCATGGATAGTGGAGATGGCGGCGCCTCGGATGCCATTGAGATGACCGCGACCGGTATTGGCCATGAGCCGATATGATTCCCGCGATCCCTGGTTAAATGTCCCTTGCGGCTTTTTCCTTGAGCCGGTTTCCTTTTTCGTGATCGGAGCAGCCATGCGAAGCGTGAAAATCTTCCGGTTTGTCTTTTCGCTCCTGTTCGCCCTCCCGGCCGGCTGCCTTGCCGGCGAGTTCGGGGCGGCCGCCCGGGCGGAGGAGTCCGCGCCGGCTGAAACGGCGGCGGCGGTTCCGCCGGACGGCGGGGCCGAGGCGGTGTTCGCGGCGCAGGTCGCGCCCGGCGCCGACTATGTCCCGGATCGGTCGGCGGCAGATCAATTGCAAGCCTATATGGACGGCAAGAACTGGACGCCGGGGTGGGACGAGGGGAAGAAGCGGTTCTTCGTCCTTGAATACGCCGCCTTCAACCTCGAGGATCCCCGTTCCGACCGGAACTTTCCGATCAAGCGGGAGATGGCGGCCAAGCAGGCGGTGCTCCGGGCCAAGGCCGACATCATCCGCTTCGTCAACGGCGAAATGAGCGCCCTGGATCAGATTGACGTTCCCGGGACCGACCTGTACGCGGCCCTGAACCAGGAATACGAGGCGGTCCGGCGGCGGCTGGATCGCCAGCGGGAGATCGTGGCGAAGCTCCTGGCGAACGTCAACGCCTCCGAGGCAAGGGCCCTGGCCGGGGTGACCTTCGACGACCGGGTGAACGCCCTGATGGAGGCGGCGATTAGGCGTCTGGACGGCGAATTCGACGCCGGCTCCATTGAGGCTGCCCAGAAGGAGAGATACGCGGAAGCAAAGAAACGGTACGAGGAAGCCTGGGCCGAATACGAGGGGCTGCGGTTGAAAGCCGAGGCCATGCGGGGAGAGGTCCGGAACGCCTTCTCCAGTTCGGTTTCGGTGCAGGCGAAGATGCCGCTTACCGGGGCCGTGGTCGTCCAGCAGGCGGAGTCGTGGGACGGAGTGGCCGAACAATACCAGGTGGCGGTCCTCCTCTGCTGGTCGGCGGAGTTGGAGAGGGCGGCCCGGGCCGCCCTGTCGGGGGAAATTCCCGGGGCCGGCGAAGGCCAGGCCGGCGGCCAGTCGCTTAACGATTGGCTGGCGGGTCAGGATATTTCCCTCATGGTAGGTCCCCGGCAGTTCCTGGATGATCGGGGCCGGCGGCATTTTCTCGGGGTCGCCGCCCGGCCCGCCTCCCCCGACGCCGCGACCGACCGGAACAACCGGACCATAGCCGACCTGTTCGCCGGCCAGATGGCCGCCTTCTCGCTCTTCGCCGATATCGACGCCTTCGTCGAGGCGAGGCAGTTGGCCGAGACCCGGAACAGCGGCGATCTGGAAAAGGCGTCGGACACGGCGGTGGCCGAGACCCTGAGCGAACGGCTGACCCAGAAATTCGAGAAGATGCGGATTCAGGGCTTGGCGCCGCTGCGGCGGCGAACGCTCCGGCATCCCCTCACCGGCCAAAACCTGCATGTCTCGGTCTACGGCATCAGCCCGGCCTCGGCCGTCACCGCCATGCGGCTGGAGCGGCGGGCCGCCCTGTCCGCCATCGCCTTCAACCGGGAACAGGCCTTCCGGAACGCCCGGACCCGGGCCGTCAATGACGCCGTCGCCGACTCCCGAAACGATCCGGCGGCCCGGAGGGCCGGCGCCCTGGCCGGCAGGGCGGAGATAGAGGCCGCCAGGAGGCGGGCGGCGGGCGACCCGGCCGGGGGAACCGCCGCGCCCTTGGCCGGAGCGGCCTCTCCCGCCACGGCGGGCGGCAAAACCGCTTCCGGCTCGGTAATGGGCGGCGACGTCCAGGATGATTTCTAATGGGGAAAGGGAAGAAACGGTCGTTTGCCTGGCTGGCGGCGGGCTGGCTGGCCCTGGCCGGCCCGGCGTTCTCCGGCGAGGCGGCGCCCCTCGAAAAGGCGCATCTGCTTTATCGGGGGAAATACGCCGAAAGCGGGGAAGGCGTTTACGAGGACGAGGGGCTGTTGCTGGTCGTGGCCGAGGTTTCCCCCGCTCCCGGCGGCCGGGACGCCTCCCGGGCCAGGGCGATGCTCAGGGGCAAAACCCTTCTGCAGGACCACGCGGCGGCGGAATACCTCGATCCGGCCGGGAAGCCGCCGCCCTGCGGTCTGAAAATCGCCTTTCCCCGGTCCATCGCCTTCGGCCGGGAAAGCGTGCCCGATCTTGGCCTGCCGCGCCTCGATCTGGAGGCGGCCGTCCGGGTCCTGGAGGATCGGGAAACCCCGGCCGGAAGCTACCGCCATGTCCTCGCCCTGCGGCTGGCCGATCTGCTAGCCAAGCCGCCGGTTGGCCTCTATGGCGAGCCAAGCCAGGAGGAAGTCGCCGCCGCCCTGGGGAAAACCTGGCGCCGGCGGGAAAGGGACAGCGCCTTGCCGGAGATGTGTCTTGCCTTCGGGTTGGTCGAGGACTGGCTTCGGCTGGGCGACGCCAATATCGGCTTCGACTGGCCGGGCGCCCCCTGGCTGCGGGCGCCGGAAAACCTGGACGTCCGCACCCTGGCCGCCAATTGGGCCGAGGCGGAAAAAGTATTGCTTGATCCCGGCCGGCGGCCGCAAGACCTGAAACAGGCACTGGCCGGCGCACCCCCGTTGCCCGCCATGCTGGCCTGGCTGGAAGATCTGGCCGGAAAAGCCGGGAATCCGGCCGAGGCGGCGCTCTGGCGCCTTTGGCGCGGCGCCCGGCCGGGTCTGTCCGGATCGGCGGCGCTGTGGTCAAAGCATCCCGCCATGCCCGGCGCGGCCGGGGAGTACGACCGGTTGATTGAGGAATTGTCCGCCCTAACGCCGCCGAAGGCGGCTCCCCTGTCTCCCCTGGCGGTTTCCTGGCGCTGTTTCGGCCATGCGGATTTCGCCGGCGGCAATCGGGAACTGCCGGCCGCGCACCAGACCGCCCTACGTCTGTTCGGGCAGGGCCGGGATGTGGAAAGAATACTGGCCCTGGCCCGCCAGTCTGTGGAAACAGCGCCGGGCGCGGCCGGCGGCTGGGCCTTGCTGGGGGATGGGCTGCGCGTCAAGAAGGAATCGTTGGCGGCCATTCCGGTACTGACCCAGGCGCTCTGGCTGGAGGCGGCAGATGCCGACATCCGGGCTTCGCTTGCCCTGGCCTGTCTTGACGCCGGCTTTCCCGCCCTGTCCCGGGGCTTGGCCGCTTCGGTGTATTTTGCCGGCGCCGATCCGACCGATTGGAGCCGGAAGCAGGCGGAGGCGGTACTGGCTGGGGCTGGCGGGAAGGAAGAACCATGAAGCCGGCCCAACGGCAGGTTTTCTCCCTTCTGATCGCGGCGGCGCCATTCCTCTTCGGCGCGGCCTTGGCGGTGGAGGCGGGGTTTCCCGATTCCGCCCAAGCCGACCTTCTTCCCGGCTTCGAAAAATACTTGGCAAAGCACCCTCTCCTCCGGGAAGGCGGCGGCATCCTCCTTTCCGAACCGGACGGCGAATGGCTGGTCCTGGGGGTGGGCGCCGCCGTCCGCCGCCGGGAGGACCAGAGCGAATACGAACTCTGGAAAGTGGCCGACTACCACGCCCTGGCCGCCCTGACTGAGGCATTGGAAGGCGTGCGTTATTCCGGGACGGACGCGATCGCCGGCTCGACTGCAAGCGGGAGGAATTCCGGAGGGACGCTTAGCATTGCCCGGCA
>JAISYD010000100.1 GCA_031270145.1 Planctomycetota bacterium | reverse complement strand
GCGCTCCTTGTCGAAGTCGAGATCGATGTCGGGCATCTCGTTCCTGCCCTCGTTCAGGAAGCGCTCGAAGAACAGCCCGTATTTCAGGGGGTCCAGGCTGGTGATGCCAAGCCCGTAGGCCACGATGGAGCCGGCCGCCGAGCCGCGCCCGGGCCCGACCGGTATGCCGTTGCGGCGGGCGAAGTTCACCACGTCCCAAACGATGAGGAAATAGTCGGGGAAGCCCATCTTGCCGATGACGGCGCACTCCTTCTCGAAGCGCTCCCGCGCCGCCGCCGGCAGGGGATCGCCGTAGCGCCTCCGCAAGCCCTCCAGGGCCAGGCGGGACATGTGCTCCGCCGCCGTCAGCCCGTCCGGCGCCTGGAACCTGGGCAGGTGGAAGCCCTTCATGGGCAGCTGGAGATCGCAGATGTCCGCGACCAAGCGGGTGTTTTCCACCGCGTCTTCGAAGCCGGGCAGGGCCGCCAGCATCTCCTCCGCCGACTTCAGGTGGCAGCCGGCCTCGGCGCGCATGCGTTTTTCATCGCTCAGGAACTTGCCGGTGTTGATGCAGATCTTTATGTCCTGGATGTCCTTGTCCTCGGGCCGCAAATAGTGCGCGTCGGCGGTGGCGACCAGGGGGATGCCGGTCCGGTTGGACAATTCCCGCATGGGGGCGAGGATTTTTCGCTGATCCTCCAGGCCGTTCTGCATGATTTCGAGGAAGAAATTGCCGTCGCCGAAAAGCTCCCGGTACCAATTGGCCGCCTTTTCCGCCTCGGCCGCCCTGCCGGCCAGGAGCAACTGCGGGATCTCCCCCCGGAGACAGCCGGAAAGGCAGGCGATGCCGGCCGGCCATTGGCGGAGCAACTCCTTGTCGATGCGGGGATAGCGGTAAAAGCCGCTCAGGAAACCCTCGCTGCACAGCCGGGAAAGATTTTGGTAGCCGGCGAGGTTCCGGGCCAGGAGCACCAGGTGGTTATAGGCGTATTCGGTCGCCGGCGACTTGTCGCGGCGGTCGCCCGGCGCCACGTAGGCTTCGAAGCCGATCAGCGGCTTCATCCCCATTTTCCTGGCGGCGGCGTAGAAATCCACCGCCCCGTACATCACCCCGTGGTCGGTGATCGCCATGGCGGTTTGGCCAAGTTCCCTGGCCCGACCCAGCAGGCGCTCCACCAGGACGATGCCGTCCAGGGGCGAATAGTGGGAATGGATGTGGAGATGGGTGAAGGGGACGGACACGGGCGATCCCTAGAAATTGAAATTGTCCGGGTCCGCGCCGTTCCGCCGGTTGAGGTTCAGCCCGTTGACGGCGGCGATTTCGTCCGCCGACAGGGCGAAATCGAAGACCAGGCGGTTTTCCAGGATGCGCTCCTTTTTCACCGACTTGGGAATGGCGATGACGCCCCGCTGGAGGTGCCAGCGAATGACGATCTGGGCCGGGGTTTTTCCGTGCTTGGCGCCCAAATCCGCCAGAAGCGGGTTTTTCAGGAGATCGTTCCCTTGGCCGCCGATGGGGCTCCAGGCCTGGACGGCAATGCCCTTTTCGGCGCAGAATCGCCGGAGCGGCTCTTGGGTCAGGTAGGGGTGCAGCTCGATCTGGTTCACCGCCGGGACGACCCCGGTCTCGGCCAGCACCTTCTCCAGGTGGCGGATCTGGAAATTGCTGACCCCCACCGCCTTGGCCTTGCCGGAGGCGTAAATTTTTTCCAGCGTCCGCCAGGAATCCAGGTAGTTCTCGACCGGCCAATGGATCAGGTAGAGATCGACATAGTCGACGCCCAGGAGCTTCAGGCTTTCGTCAAAGGCCGCAAGCTGGCGGTTGGCCCGCATGTCGGCGTTCCACAGCTTGGTGGTGAGGAACAGCTTTTCCCGGGCCAGGCCGCCGGCCCGGATCCCCTCGCCCACGCTTTTCTCATTGCCGTAAATCTTGGCGGTGTCGATGTGGATGTAGCCGGCCTCGATGGCCCAGCGAACCGCGTTGACCGTTTCCGGCCCCTCGGGGGAACGGAACACCCCGAGCCCCAGTTGGGGGATTTCCACGCCGTTGTTCAACTTGACCTTGGAAGCGACGTCCATGCGGTTTCTCCTTTTGGCATTTGCCGGAACAGGTTGAAGAATGGAGGAAATCATAACCGTTCCGCCTTTCCGACACAAGCGGGAAGTTCGGCCGCCAGGGCGGCGAAGGCCCGGCCCCGGTGGCTGACCCGCCCCTTGGCCCCGCTCCCCGCCTCGGCGAAGGTGAGGCCCAAGTCGTCGGACAGGAAAAGCGGATCATAGCCGAAGCCGCCCGTCCCTCTTGGCCAGGACAAAATCCGCCCGTGGGTTTCGCCCCTGAAGATCCGTAGCCGCCCCGCCGGCGAGGCCAGGGCCAGGACGCAGACGAAACTGGCCCGCCGCCTTTCCGGCGGCAGCCCGGCCAATTTTTCCAGCAGCAGCCGGTTGTTGGCCGCGTCATCCGCCCCGGCGCCCGCGAACCGGGCGGAGCGTACCCCCGGCGCCCCGCCCAGGGCCTCGACCGCCAGCCCGGAATCGTCGGCGAGCGAGAGGATGCCGGCAAACCGCTGGGCCGCCTCCGCCTTGATGACGGCGTTTTCCTCGAAGCTGGCGCCGGTTTCCTCGGGGCTGGGGGCCCCGGGAAAATCCGCCAGGGAAAGGATCGCCGCCCCGAACGGGGCGAACAGGGCTCTGAACTCGGCCGCCTTGCCGGGATTGCGGCTGGCCAGCAGTATTTTTTCCATATTTTCCCCGCCGCGTTTTCCCCGATTGGGCGTCCCCGATCCTTCCGCCAAGCTCGCAATTGTATCCTTATGGGGAATGAAAGACAACCCGGGAAGCGGAGCGTCAGGGTCATCCGGCCGAACAACGATAGCGGTGGCATGGCGCCTCCCCCAGGCGGGTACGCGCAACGAAGAACGGCATACGGTTAACGCGCGAAGCCATTTAGCCATCCCGATCAAGACGGCCGGAATGACGGCGACATCGCCTACCACGGGGCAACGTATGGAGGGGCGGGTTCGATCCAACCCCAGGAGTCAGATGGCGCAGGCCGGAAACTGTCGACTTGGACACCCGCATCCTCCGACGCCGGCGAAGCGGCGGGTTCGGCTTCCCCGGCCTTTTTGATCGGCGGACATTTGCTTGTTTCCGGCTTGGGGGCGGCCGCCGGCGCCTTCTCGATCGGCGGACATTTCGCCGTTTCCGGTTGCGGCGCATCTGGCCCGGCGGCCGACGCCGGCGGGCCGGCGGATTCGGCGGCGGGTTCGACTGCCTCCGCTTTTTTGATCGGCGGACATTTCGCCATTTTCGCCTTGCGCTCGGCGATGGCGATCTCCTTCAGTTCCGCCGCTTTTCTAAGCACTTCCTCCAATCCGCCCTCTCCGGACGGCTGCTCCCAGAGGTCAAACAGGGCCTTCTCGGCGGGTGTGAGTTCACCGCCCGCCCCGAGCCGGAACCTTTCCTCCATCCCGGCCGCCTCCCTCGCCTTATCCTCGGCCTCCCCCTTCTGTATCCCCCACTCGAACATGTCGGGAAGGCTGTAGGAGGGTTCCTTCTTCG
>JAISYD010000039.1 GCA_031270145.1 Planctomycetota bacterium | reverse complement strand
AGCTCGGGATCAAGTTCGACGCTTCCGGAACGGCACAAGGCTATCACGTTTACCGGCAAAATCCGGGCGAGATTTTTTTTCAGGGCGAAAGCGTCCTGATTCCGGCCTCCGACATGATCCATGTGTACTCCGAGGATCGGCCTGGCCAGATTCGTGGCGTCCCGATCATGGCGCCGGTCATCCTGCGGCTGTACGACCTGGACACCTTCGAGCAGGCCGAACTGCAAAAGCAGGAGGTGGCCTCGCTCTTCGCCGGATTCCGCAAGAAAACCCCGGATGTCCCCGGCGGCGGGGAAGGGCCGGACAATCAAGGAGCCGTCCGCGATCGCCTGGAGCCGGGCACCATAGAAGTCTTGGACGAGGGCGAGGACATTGTTTTCAGCAACCCGCCCCAGCGGTCGGGATACGCCGAATATGTCAGACAAAACCTGATGGCGGTCGCCGCCGGGGTGGGCCTGACCTATGAGGCGGTCTCCGGCGACTATGGCCGCATCACCTTCCTCAACGGCCGCCTGGGACAATTGCGATTCCATCGCAAAATCGACCAATGGCAATGGTTCATGCTGATTCCACAGCTTTGCCGCCGGGTGGCGGAATGGTTTCGGGAAGGGGCGGCCATCGCCGGCCAGGACATGTCCAGCTTGGCCATTGGCTGGCAGCCGCCGGTCAAGCCGATGGTCGATCCGGAAAAAGAAATCAGATCCACCATAACCCAGATTCGCGCCGGTCTCAAGACGCAGTTCGAGGCCATCGCCGAACACGGCAACGATCCGGTCAAGTTCCTGGACGAGTACAAGGCGCAGATTGACGCCATCGACGAACGGAAATTGGTCTTCGTCACCGACGCCCGCAAGATGTCCGGAGCCGAACAGCTGCAGCCGTCGGGCGGAAGCGGGGACCGGGAGGGCGAGGGAAGAGACCCGTCTGAAGAAGAAAATTTTCGGGAAAAATACGATTCCGAAGAATAACGGACGGCATTTTCTTTGTTATCGCTTTCATTTCAAGCCATTGAAAGAAAGTCAAAAAAATAATGAAAAGCGGAAAAAGTCACTTCGATTACCCCCTTCAAAACTCCATTGATATACGGAGGAAAAATTATGCCTGCCATGCTTGTTGAGAAGACCGTTGGCTTGCCGATGCTGGAAGCTCGGGCCGGCTTGGAGCCATCCACTTTGGATGCCGAAACGCGGACGGTGGAGGTTGTTTGGACCACCGGCGCCCGGGGCAAACGGGAAGGGTTTTTCAATGACTACTACGAAGAACTCGCCATCGAGCCGGAAAACGTCCGGCTCGACAGGTTCGTCGGCGCCCCCGTCCGCGACAGCCACATGTACGATACCGTCCGCGATACCCTGGGCGTCGTGGAAGAGGCCAGGCCAGTCAAGTCTTCCAATGGGAAAACCAAGGAATGGCGCGCTCGGATTAGATTCGCCAAATCCCCCAACGGCGACGAAATATTAGCCTTGGTTCAGGACGGAGTCGTCCGCCATGTCTCGGTCGGATATTACGTCAACAAGTACGAGGAGTTGGCCGAAACGCAAGACCGCCTGCCAATCTTGCGGGCCATCGACTGGGAACCGGTTGAGCTCTCGTTCGTCAATATCCCCTTTGACGCCGGCGCGACTGTCCGCGCCCAAAAATTCATGGAAACCCGTCCATGCGTGATTCAAACAAGGAGTATTGATATGCCGAAACCAGTTTTGCCCGTCGCCGGAGGCGATCCCAACGCCGCCGTTGTTCCTGAAACCATGGCGGCCGCCGCCTCGCCGATGCCAGAGAAAGAGCCGGCGGTCCCTCCGGGTCCTCCGCTTGATCGGGCCGCCATCGAAGCGGAGGCGAAAGCGAGGGCCATTGCCGATGTCAATGCCATCCGCCAGGCCGCCATCGTGGCCAGGGCATCCGAACAGGACATCGAGCGGTATGTCGCCCTGCTTGGCCAGGGCCAGACGGCCGATGCCGTCCGGGCCGCCATCGTCCAGGACGCGGTGAAGCGTCAGACGCCGATCGACACCACGTCGGCCAGGGTTATTGTCGGCTCCAATCTTGAGGCCGAGGGCGCCATGCGCGGCATCGGCGAGGCGCTCCTGGCCAGGGCCGTTCCGGAAACTTATGGCGGCAAGGTCACGGATGCGGGGAGGCGCTTCCAGCGCGACAGCGTCCTTCGCCTAGCCGAACGCCTGTTGGAGGCGCACGGCGTCAACACGGAGGGCCTGTCCCGGATGGCGCTCCTGGGCAAGGTCATCAAGTTCCGCTCCGGAGCCCACGACACGTCCGATTTCTTCTGGCTGTTCGAAAGCCTGGTTTCCCGCCGGCTGCAAGACGAAGCCAACAGGATCAAGCTGACCTATCTCCCGCTGGCCGTCAACGAGGAACTCCCCGATTTCCGCGAGAGCCGGTACGTCATCGTCGGCGACAGCTTCCAGCTGAAGGAAATCAAGGAAAGCGAGGAAATCTCATACGGAACCTTCACCTCCGACAGCCGGGCCTTCAAGCTGGGAACTTTCGCCCGCGGCATCAAGTGGACCCGGCAGATGATGATTAACGACGATCTTTCCGTGTTGTCGCGGCTGCCCGCCATGATCATTCGCGCCGCCGAGAAGCTCAAGTCCCGGATGGTCTGGGAAATGATTGTCGGAAACGGCACCGCCATTGGGCCGAACGGCATCGCCATGTCGGACGGCAATCCGCTGTTCGCCGCCGTCCACGGCAACCTGGCCGCGACGGCCGGCCCCATAACCAAAGCCGCCGTCGCCGCCGGCCGCAAGGCCATCCGGGCCCAGCGGGCGTTCGGCGACAAGTCCGGGGCCGACACCCTCGACCTGGAACCGGGATATCTGATTGTCGGGCCGGAACAGGAGCAAGCCGCAATCGATTTCCTGGCCGCCAATTTCGTCGCGGTCAATCAGGCCGACGCCGCGGCCCTGAACCTGACCCGATCGCTCAAGCTCATCGTCGAAAACCGCATTATCGATCAAAGCTGGTATATGGCCAGCACCGACATCGCCGGCATCGTCACCGCCACCCTCCGGGGTGAATCGGGGGTGTTTCTGGACACCGACGAGGATTTCGAGACGGACGGGTACAGCATGAAGGGCCGCATCGATTTCGGCGTCCACATGGCCCGCTGGGAAGGGTGGTACAAGAACGCCGGCGCCTGAGGAATTGTTGCAGCCCTGGGAACGGGGCGACCACCTGGCGCCTTCGCTCCGCAAGTTGAAAGGAACCGACAAATGAAAAATTTTGCCCAAACCGGAAGCCGTCTCCGGCTTTTCCCTTCGGTCGACGTGGCGGCCGGAGAAGTGGTAACCGTCGGCGGCTTGGTTGGCATCGCCTTCGCCAATTACCAAGTGGCCGACGGGGATGGGGTGGTCTGCGATCTGTCCGGGGTATACGAGCTTCCGAAGGCGGCCGGCGCCTGGACCCAGGGCCAGAAAATTTATTACAACCATGTGAACAAAATTGCCACCACCGCGGCCGACAACGGCCTTTCCAGCGGCAGCAAAGTCGAGTATGCCGTCATCGGCCTTGCCGCCGACGTGGCCACCGCCGATGCGGTGACCGGCCAGGTGCTGCTGAAGAACTGACGATGGACTTCAACACCGCCTGCGAGAGGCTGACCCGCATCTGCGTGGACACGTTCAAGGAACGCGGAGGATTCGTCTTCACTCCAGCGGACGGCGGCGAAGCGCGGACAGTGGACGCCGTGTTCGATCGCAACCACCAAATGATCGAGTTGGTGGACGGGGCGCAAGTTTCGTCCTATCGCCCGATCGTCAAGGTCCACCGCAAGGATTTTCCGGATGGCGTCAGGGAGGGCGACCTTTTCATCCATGTCGCCAGCGGCAAGGCCTACAAGGCGATGGATGTCCAGGAAGACAGCGGGTACGCGGCGATGGTGATTTTGCACGAGACGGAAACCGATGCCTGACCAGTTGACGGCGCTTTTGGTTTTTCTGCGGGATGCGCTCAAGGCCGCCGTCCCGGAGGTTGGCGGCAAGGTCTACCTCCGCCGCAATCTTCCCCGACAGGGGCGGGACGCGGCTTTTATTCAGATTTCCCTCGGCGACGGCACGGTCGAGACGCAGGACCGGTCGCCGCCGGTCGCCTTGCGGACCGCGACGGTCAATATAGCCCCGGTGGCCAGGGGCGACACCGAAGCCGCCTATCTGCGCGTCCTGGCCTTGCGGGCGGGCATCCTGCGGATCATGCGGGAGATGCAGCGCGTCCTTGATTCGGCGCTTGGGGAAGACGATCCGCCCCTGGTCGAGGAAATCCGGCCGACGGCGGAATCGGAGATAGCCGTCCAGGGC
>JAISYD010000316.1 GCA_031270145.1 Planctomycetota bacterium | reverse complement strand
CATGGCGCGAATGAGAAAAAAGCCTGAGATCAATTTCTGTTTGCGGTGAAATGGACAAGGGTTGCGATGAAACAAGCAATCCGCCGCGCCGCCGGAGAGACACCCTTAAAGGAATGGAGAAAGCATGAAAACTTTATTGAATTGGATCGTGGCCGCCGCGCTCTGGACCTTGGCGATGGGGTGGGGCGGCGCGGTCGCGGTACGGGCGGCCGAGGACCTGCGGATCGGTTACGGGGTTGGGGGCGCCAGTTCGGTCATCCCCATGCTGGCGGTGGAGGAAAAACTTGGCGATTTGGTGGGTTCCCACCCAACCTACATTAGTTTTCTCAGTTCGGCCGACGGGCTTAATGCCCTTAACGTCGGCAAAATCGATGTCGGCGTCTCGTTTGGCACTTGCGCCCCGCTGACCTTCGCCTCCCAGGGTGCCGAATTCGTCATCATTGCCGGCAATATTGCCGGCGGGCATCCAATCATATCCAAACCGGAGGTTGCCGATCAATACAGGAACATTGAGGGCTTCCGCGGCAAAACCGTCGGCTCGCCCCGGTTGTACACCTCGGACGTGGTCTGGCGCGGCGCCTTGCACAAGGCCGGCATCAAGCCGGCGGAGGATCTGACGCTGATTGAATTCCGTCGCCCCCTTGATGTCCTGGAGGCGGTGAAAAGCGGCAAGATCGATGTCGGCATCGGCGCCAGCAACCTGACCGCCAATGCCCGCAAGGACGGCTTGGCCGTCCCCCTGTTTAGCAACGACTTGTTTCCCCACCATCCCTGCTGCCGCATTGTCACCACGCGGGAGGTGCTCCGTAATAAGCGTCCGGAATTGATCCGCTACCTCAAGAGCCTATTACTGGCGGAAAAGAAGTACGTCGACGATCCCGAGGCCGCCGTTCACTCCAACATCAGCCAGCAAAACCTCCCCGAAGATATCGCCCGCGATCTCGCCCTGGAGCCGCACCAAGAATACGCCATAGACCCCAATACCCGAGGCGTTCTGGAAATGTGGGATTACATGGTCGCCAGCGACTACCTGGAGAACACGGATTTGGCTCCCGCGTCCTTGATTGACGTCTCGCTTTACCGGGAGGCCCTGGCGCAATTAAAAAAGGAATATCCATCGCCCTTCTGGGACAAACTGGAAACCCGTTACAAAGAATGGAATGAATAGGCCGCGATATGCCCCTTCATGACAATGCGTTCGCCGCCCCGGGTTGCATCGCGGTGGAGGACGTCAGCTTCAGCTACGGCGGCGGCGAGCGCGTTCTGGATCGGATCGACCTCGCCATAGACAGGGGGGAATTTGTCGCCGTCATCGGCCCGTCCGGCTGCGGCAAAAGCACCCTGTTGCGGCTGTTGGCCGGTTTAGCCGGTCCCGATTCCGGCCGGCTGTCCGTTTCCGGAGTTCCGGTGACCGGGCCGGGGTTGGATCGCGCCGTGGTGTTCCAGGATTACAGCCTGTTCCCCTGGATGAGCTGCCGCGACAACATCGTCCTCGCCCTGGAACAGGCGGGGATGGGCGCGGCGCGGGAGGAGCGCCGGGCAATCGCCTCCGACTACCTGGAACTGGTCGGCTTGCGGGCTGATGGCGGCAAGCTGCCGGGCGAGCTTTCGGGCGGCATGCGCCAGCGCACCGCCATTGCCCGCGCCCTGGCCGTCAATGCCCCCATCCTACTCATGGACGAGCCCTTCGGGGCGCTGGACGAGATAACCCGGGCGCGGCAGCAGGACTTGCTGCTCAACCTCTGGCAGGACGGGAGGGCCGGGGGAGGCGGCAAGACGGTGCTTTTCGTCACCCACGACGTGGAGGAGGCGGTCATCCTCGGGGATCGGGTGATCGTCATGGGTACCCGCCCCGGACGGATAGTCCGCGATTTTCCGGTCGGCCTGCCGCGTCCGCGTTCCCGGAATAGTGCCATCCATCATGACGATTTTGTCGCCGTCAGGGACAAACTGCTCCGGGATCTCAACCTGGTGGTGGACGAGCGGCTCGGCCCCGCCGGTTTGGCTGGACAGGGGGACGGCATATGACGGACGGGAAAAACGGCAAGGGCGGGGCGGAAGCTGGCGGTCTGGCCTGGGCGGTCCTGATTTTCGCCGGCCTAATTGCCGCCTATGCCCTGGTGACCGATGTCCTCTCCCTGCCGAACCCCATGATCTTCCCCGGCTGGCGGAAGATAATCCCGGACGCGATCAAATCTTGGCCTTTGCTTTTGCGGGGCCTCGTCAGTTCCATGGGGCTGCTCCTGCCATCGGTGTTCGGGGCCATCATCACGGGGGTGGGGCTGGGCATGAGCATCGGGCTGCGTCCCGGAGTCAAGCGGGCGCTCATGCCGCTGCTCCGCGCCATGAACCCCATCCCCTCCACCATGCTCATCCCCTACGCCCTGGCGGTGATGCCGACCTTTTGGCTGTCGTCGGCCGCCATCATTTACTTGGGCGTGCTTTGGCCGGTGCTGATGAACACACTATACGGCATAGCCATGCTGGAGCCGCGGTGGATCGACAACGCCCGCTGCCTGAATCTCACCGGCTTCCGCCTAGTGTGCAAGGTAGTCTTGCCCGGAGCCATGCCGCAGATTTTTTCCGGCATAAACGCGGGGTTGATCCGCAGCTTCCTGCTCTTGACGGTGGCGGAGATGTTCGGCGCCAAGGCGGGATTGGGCTTTTTTGTCCAATATTACGCTGATTTCGCCGAATACGGCCGGGTGATCGGGGGCATGTTGTTCCTGTCGGCGGTGGTGGTGGCGATCATGGCGATTTTCGACCGCATACAGGGGCGGGTACTGCATTGGACTAAGAAGCGTTAGACCGCCTTGGAAAAGGAGATGGCGGCATGTCTGAGCCGGCTTACGATTTGTTGACCCGGGAAACGCTGGCCTTCGCCGCCGAACTGGGCTCCTGCCTCTCCGGCGTGGCGGACGCGCGTATGCTTAACGACGCGCTTGAGGAGGATTTCCGTCCGGAAGACGTGCTTCCCGGCTGCCGCTCCGTGCTGGTGATGTCGCTGCACATCCCGGACGGTGCGCTTGAGATCATGCGCCGGGGCAAGACCAATTACAGCTACAGTCTCTTCGGCTACGCCTACCTCAACCGGGAGCTGGATTTCCTCGCCTACCGCATGTCCAACTTCCTGGAGGAGAGGGGCTACGCCACCGTGCCGGTACCGGCGCGCAACTGCGCCATCGGGGCCAGAAAGCCGGCCTACGCCATGGTGTCGTTCCGCCACGCCGCCGTCGCCGCTGGAATCGCCGCTTTCGGTCTGAGCGGCATCGCCCTCACCCGGAAATACGGGAACCGCCAGCGCTTCATCGCCCTGCCGACCACCGCGCCCCTGCGGACGGCGGAGGGCCTGCTGGATCAGTCCGAGGTTTGCGACGGCTGCCTGGAATGCGTAAAGCATTGCCCGGCCGGGGCGCTGACCCTGAAGCCGCCCCACCGCTGCGTCCTGGGCGGCAAGACCTACAACTACGCGGAATGCAGTCCCGAACATTGCCGGATCATGGCGAG
>JAISYD010000223.1 GCA_031270145.1 Planctomycetota bacterium | reverse complement strand
CGGAGGGGGACGGAAGCGCGCTGAGGGACGACGCCTGGGTCATGGTGTCCGGCGTTTTCGCCTTGCGGGAAATCCAGGGCCAGAATATCCCGATCCTGGAGGAGCCGGAACTGCGGCCGATCGAAACGCCGAAGCGGCCGTATTTATGAGAACCGGCCAGAGGGCTGTTTTTCCCGGGTACCGCCGCGGATCGCCAATTCCGGCGGTATTGACGGCGTAGTCATAATATCGGGTACCTTCCATCCGCGCCGGAGTGTTCCGCGGAATGTTTGTTTGCGGCGGAGCCCCGTTAGTGATATATATGTCCGCAAAGGCGCCGGACAAGGAGCGGTTCCGCGCCGCCCTGTCCGGGATATGGCTGATTCTGAACTCAATAATTCTGGGAGAGCGCATTTATAACGGATATTTCGACGCCAGGATCCTAGCCGTCGGCGTCCTCGCCGTCGCCCTGGTCTTTGGCGGCGTCCACATCGGGGGCCGGTTGCCGAAACGCGTGAGCCAGTCCCGCTTTGTCGGACTCACCAACGTCCCGCTCGCCGTCTCCGGGCTAAGCCTGATCGTCAAGCGAGGCGGAAACGGCGCTTCCGGCTTTTGTCGACGCTCTTTTTAGGAAAGGGGAACCGGTCATGCGAAAAGCCTTCATCTGTCCTTCCAAATATGTTCAGGGGGAGGACGAACTGCTCAACCTGGGTTATTTCATCAAAACCTTCGGCTCCTCGGCCCTGCTGATTGCCCATCCTGACGATGTTGGGCGGGTGAGGGGCAAATTGGACGCCACGGCGGCGAAATTCGGCGTCACGCTGGTGGAGAGCGGCTTCAGGGGCGAATGCTCCCGCCAGGAGGTGGCGCGGCTGAGGGAGGCGGCCAAACTGAACCATTGCGACTGCACCATCGGCCTTGGCGGCGGCAAGGCCATCGACACGGCCAAATGCGTGGCCGGAGGCGAGGCGGTGATCATCGCCCCCACCATCGCCGCCACCGACGCCCCCACCAGCCATTCCGCCGTGATGTACACCGAGGACGGAGCCTTCGAGGACTACGCCTATTTCAAACAAAGCCCCAGCGTGGTGCTGATCGACACCACGGTCATCGCCGCCGCCCCGCCCCGCTTCCTGGTTTCTGGCATGGGCGACGCCCTGTCCACATATTTCGAGGCCAGGGCCACCTCGGCCGCCTTCGCCAACGTCAACGCCGGCCTGCCCTGCGGCGCCCGGGAGGGGTTGTGCCCGCCGGCGAAACCCACCCGGGCCGCCCTGGCCCTGGCCACCCTGTGCTATGAAACGCTGTTGGCGGACGGGACCAGGGCGAAAGCCTCCTGCGAAGCCAAAAAGGTGACGCCGGCCCTGGAAAACGTCATTGAAGCGAACATCCTCCTTTCCGGTCTCGGCTTCGAGTCGGGCGGCCTGGCCGCCGCCCACGCCATCCACGACGGCTTGACCATTTTGCCCGGGACCCACAAGTTTTTCCACGGGGAAAAAGTCGCCTTCGGCACGCTGGCGCAATTGATCCTGGAGAATGCGCCCCAAAAGGAGCTGCTCCGGGTGCTTGACTTCTGCCTGGATGTCGGCCTTCCCGTCTGCCTGGCCGACATCGGCGTGGAGGCGGCAAGCGATCGGGAATTGCTGGAGGTGGCCGAAAAAGCCTGCATTCCGGCGGAATCGGTCCATTCGATGCCGTTCCCGGTGGACGCCGGGACCGTGGCGGCCGCCATCGGCGTGGCCGATCAACTCGGCTCGGCCCACAAGAAAACCGGGAGATAGGACATGAAGAAAATCATCAACGCCCCCGAGGCCGTGGTCGATGAAATGTGCCTGGGGCTGGCTCTCGCCCACAACGGCGTGGAAAACCTCGCCAAATACCGGATAATCAAGAGAAAAGCCATCAATCCCGGCAAAGTCAGCCTGATCAGCGGCGGCGGCAGCGGGCATGAACCACCCCACGCCGGTTTCGTCGGGACCGGCATGCTGGACGCGGCGGTTTGCGGCGACGTTTTCGCCTCGCCCTCGCAGATCCAAATATACCAGGCCATCAAAGCCGCGGCCAGCCCCAAGGGCACGCTCTTGATCATCAAGAATTATTCCGGCGACGTGATGAATTTCCAGGCCGCCGCCTTCCTCGCCGAAACCGACGGCATAAAGGTCGACCACATCAAGGTGGCCGACGACATCGCGGTCAAGGACAGCCTGTACACCGTCGGCCGGCGCGGGGTGGCCGGCACGGTATTGGTCCATAAAATCGCCGGCGCGGCCGCCGAGGCCGGGCTGGATCTCCCGGAAGTGAAACGGATCGCCCAAAAGGCGGCCGACCGGGTCCGGAGCCTCGGCTTCGCCCTCACCTCCTGCACCGTCCCGGCCAAGGGGAGCCCCACCTTCGCCCTGGCGGAGGATGAAATGGAGTACGGCGTGGGCATCCACGGCGAACCCGGAATCCACCGGGAGAAAACGGCCTCCGCCGACCAACTGGCCGCCCGCATGACGGCGGCCCTGCTTGAGGATTTGAAGGCCGGACCGGGAAGCCGGGTCGCGCTGCTGGTAAACGGCTTCGGCGCCACGCCGCTGCAGGAGTTGTACATCCTGGCGCAGGCGGCGGTCCGCGAATTGTCGGAGCGGGATATTTCGGCGTTCCGCCTGTTCGTCGGCAACTACATGACCAGCATCGACATGGCCGGCGCCTCGATCTCAATCATGGATTTGGACGCCGAGCTGGAAAAATACCTGGCCGCCAAATGTTGCGCCCCGGCCTTCAAGATTGACGGAAGCGAAACGCCGGTCGCCTATGCGCGGCCCGGGAAGGACGGCGTCCCGCACGGCCAGCCGGCCATCGACGCCGACTCCAGCGGCGGCGGCAACGTCATCGCCGGGAACCGCCTCAGCCTCAAGAACGTGATTTTCCTGGTCGACAAAATGGCTGAAATCATCATCAGGAACGAAATGCCCTTCTGCGAACTCGACTCCCACGCCGGCGACGGCGATTTCGGCATGAGCGTGGCCAAGGGCTTCAGGCAGCTCAAGCGCGAATGGAAGTCCGTCCTGGCCGGCCATTCCGCCGACATCGGCGAATTCCTCGACGCCTGTTCGCTGATCATCATGGAGCATTGCGGCGGGGCGTCCGGCCCCATCTGGGGGATCGCCTTCAAGTACGCGGCCAAGCTGGCCGCCGGCAAAGGCGAATTGTCGATCCAGGACGCGGCGGCCATGCTCCAGGCGGCGGTGGACGGCATCCAGGCCATTGGCGAAAAAGCCTTCGGCCGCGGCGCGGTGGTGGGCGACAAGACGCTTGTCGACGCGCTTGCCCCCTGCGCCGACGCCTGGCGGGATTGCGCCAAACGCGGCGACGATCTGAAGGCGGCCTTCGCCAAGGGAGCGGAAGCGGCGGCGGCCGGCGCCAAAAGCACGGAAAAAATAGCCGCCCGCCTGGGACGCGCCGGCGCTCTCGGCGACCGGAGCATCGGCTATCCGGACGCCGGGGCGCATGCCCTGGGGGTGATCTGCGCGGAAATCGCCAAGGCGTTGGAAGACTGAGCGGATCGGCGGAGGCGATGAAGGATCTTTCATGGAAGGGGACGCGCATGGCTGAGGATCTGCGTTTCGGCATAATCGGCGCCGGCATGATCGCCGAATATCACGCCCAGGCCATGGAGGCGGTGGCGGGCGTCCGCCCGATCGGAACCTTCGGGGTAATCCCGGAGCAGAAGGAGGCGTTCGCCAGGAAGCACGGCATGAAATCCTACGCCACCCTGGAGGAAATGCTGGCCGACCGGGAGGTAAACGCCGTCTCCATCGCCACGCCGTCCGGCCACCATGCCGAGAACTCCATCGCCGCCGCCCGGGCCGGCAAGCATGTCCTGTGCGAAAAGCCGCTGGAAATCACCCCGGCCAAGGCGCAAACCGTCATCGACGCCTGCCGCGAGGCGGACGTCATCCTCGCCCCGGTCTTCCAATACCGCCACGGGGATGCGGCGATGCTTGTCAAGGAGGCGATCGCCGCCGGCCGCTTTGGCCGTATCCTGTTTTCCAGCGCCAGGGTCAAGTGGTTCCGCCCCCAATCCTACTATGATTCCGGCGCCTGGCGCGGCACCTGGGAGTTGGACGGGGGCGGCTGCCTGATGAACCAGTCCATCCACGCCATCGACCTGATGATTTGGTTCGCCGGCGTTCCGATCGAGGTTTACGGCGCCGCCGCCACCCTCACCCATAAAATCGAGGTGGAGGACAACGCCGCCGCCCTGGTCAGGTTCGCCAACGGCGTGGCGGGGACGATAGAATCCAGCACCTCCTGCGAGCCCGGCTTCCCCCTGGAAGTGCAGGTGTCGGGCGAAAGGGGGACCGCCACGCTCGCCGGCGACCGCCTCGCCGGCTGGAACTTCAGCGACCGGCATCCGCTGGACGAGCGGGTTCCCGCCCTAGCCTCCGGCATGGGCGACGGCGGCAAGGATCCCAAGGCCATTAACGTCGCCGGGCATATGCGGGTGATTGAGAGCCTGCTCCGGGCGGCGCGCGGCGACCGGAGCGGCATCGTGAATCCGCTTGAGGCCCGCTATCCCATTGACGTCATTTGCGGAATTTACGAAGCGAAAAAACTCGGCCGGCCGGTCCCGCTTCCCTGGAAGCCGGCGGAGTAGCCCGGCCGGTTTCCGCCGGAATGGCGTAAACAGCCGCGGGGACGCCCGACTTTCCGGCCCGGCGTCCCCGCGACTTGACGCTTGCGCCCGGTCTCCCCCCCCCTTGAAATCGCCGTCCGCCCCGGGGGGAAATGTTTCGACTTTTCAATGACAATAGGTTATATATAATATCTTTATGGGGCCTTGATCCTCGACCGGCAACTAAACGGGCGCAAGGAAGCGCTGCGCGGCGGTCGTCCATTCGCGGCACACGGCAATGATAGGGAGGAACCCATGCCCAACAACGCTTCCGAAAACGCCTCGATGGAACAGGTCCGCGAACTTCTCCTGGGAACGCAATTCAAGGACATGGAAAACCGCATCCTGCGGCAGGAGGAGCGCTTCATGCGCGAGATCGCCGACTTGCGCGATTCGCTGAAAACACGCGTGGAATCGCTGGAAAACTTTATGAAAAGCGAGTCGTCCTCCCTCCTCCACCGGCAACAGGAGGAAAAGGCGGAGCGCGCCGCCGCCATCAAAAACGAGCAGCGCGAGCGCGCGGAGGCCCTCAAGGCGGAACACAAGGAGCGCATCGACGCCGCCAAGCAGGACAAGCGCGAACATGACGAGACCATCGCCAGGATGACCAAGGAACTCGCCAAGGTCGGCGAGTCCTTCGAACGCAAATTGACCGCCTTCTCGGCCGTCCTGGACAATGCCGAGCAGGAATTGCGCCAATTGCTCCTCACCGAAAGCTCCCGGCTGTCCTCCGCCATGGAGGAAAAGTACAAGGATGCCCTTGCCGCCCTCTCCCGGACGACGGCGCAACTGCAAAACGACCTGGTTTCCCGTTCCGCCCTGTCGGCGACCTTCACGGAATTCGCCGTCAAACTGGCCGGCGACTTTTCCCTTTCCGGAAACGGGGAAATTCCCGGCGCCGCGACCGGCTCCGGAACCGCCGAACCATAAGCATGGCCGACCTCGACGCCATGTCCAGCGCGTCTCCCGAACATCCCGGAACCGCGCCCCCGGTTTCCGGGGAAGCGTCCCGCGGCGACCGCGTTGCGGCCGCCGCAGGCCCGGAGCGTCCGCCGCCGCCGGAGGATCCGGAGCTCCGCCGCCTGCGGGAACTGATCTTCGCCCGGGAAATCGCGCAGATCGACCAGGCGCGGGATTTTTTCGAGAACCCCAGGGTCGCCACCCGCAAGGTCAGCGAGGTCCTGGCCGAAGCCATACATCTACGCTCCTCCAACAAGGATCCCCATCTTTCCATGGCCCTGGAACCGGTGGTGGACGCCATCGTCAAGACCTCGTTCGGCGCCCGCCGCAACGAATTCGTCAACGCGCTTTCCCCCCTCATGGGGCCGACCATCCGCAAATCCATCGCTGAAAGTTTCCGCTCCATGATGGGGAGCTTCAGCAAAAGCATGGAAATGGCCTTTTCCTGGAAGGGGCTGCGCTGGCGCTTCGCGGCCCTGCGCTCGGGCAAGCCCTTCAGCGAAATCGTCATGCTGAACACCCTGGTCTACCGGGTGGAGCAACTCTTTTTCATCCACAGCGACACGGGGCTGGTACTCTCGTACGTGGCTGACGAAAGCGTGAAATCGCAGGACGCCGACATGGTTTCCGCCATGCTGACGGCGATCCAGGACTTTGTGCGGGATTGCTTCGCGACCGGGAAGGACGAGTCGCTCCATTCCCTCCATATGGGCGAATTCACCATCCATATCGAGTCCGGCGCCCGCGCCTACCTGGCTTGCGTCATGCGCGGCACGCCGCCGCCGGATTTCCACGCCCAGTTGCGGGCGACCCTGGAACTCATGCACGTGGAATACGACGACGCCCTGGAAAACTTCCAGGGCGACACCGCGCCCTTCGCCGGCGCCGTCCGCTACCTTGAATCCTGCCTCTTGTCGCATTACGCCGACGGCGGCAAAAAAATTTCCCTCCTGGCCAAAGTCCTGCTGGCCGCGATACCGCTGGGTCTGGCCGCCGGGCTGGGCTACCTCCACCAGGCGAGGGAGCGGGCGGCGGCGGAGCAGGCCGGGATCGCGGCCAAGCGCGACGCCTTCATGGCCTCGATGCGCGGGGCGCTGGGATATTTGCGCGCCGAGCCCGGCCTCATCGTCGCCAGCGTCGTCGAGGCGGCGGAGGCCCCGTGGGAAGTCGTGGCGCTCAAGGACGCCCTCGCCCGCCCGCCCGGGGAAGTTTTGCGCGGGGAAGGCGTCGATCCCGCGCTTTTTTCCATCCGGATCATTCCCTTCATGTCCTATGATCCCTCAATCGTGGTGCGCCGGATCAAGGAGGCAATCCGGCCGCCCGACACGGTGAGCATGGTTTTCGACGGGCAGGGCCTGCTGACCTTCACCGGCACGGCGCCCATGTCGTGGATCGTCGCCGTCCGTGAGGACGCCCGCGCCATCCCCGGCGTCGAGCGCGTGGACATGAGCGGCGTGCGGGATCCCATGCTGGAGAGGATAACCTCCATGATCGCGGAGGTGGAAAGCACCGTCATCGAATTCCCCCTGGGCCGGGACACCCCCCGCCCCGCGGATCTACCCAAGTTGAAAAAGACCATTGACACGCTGGTCGAATTGGAAAACATTACCCGGGGGATGGGCTTCTCCGCTTCGCTAACCATATACGGACACGCCGACGCCCAGGGCGACGACCGGCGCAATTACGAGATCAGCCAGGCCCGGGCGCGAACGGTGGCGGGCATGTTGTACGCCAGGGGCTCCAGCATGCCGGTGGCCATATACGGCATGGGGTCGGAATATCCCCGGGGCGGCGGGCCGAGTGGACGGGAGGCGGCGGGAAGGGACAGCCAGGCGAGCCGGCGCATCGAGTTGCGCCTGAATTTCGCCTTGTCGCCGTCGGCCCGGCCGGAGATGTTCCGGAGATAGGGGGCGCGGTTCGCGAACAAAGGGGCCATAGGCGATGATCAGCAAGAAGGTTTGCATGCTGGGCAGTTTCTCGGTGGGGAAAACCTCCCTGGTCGAGCGATATGTGCGTTCGCTCTTTTCCGACAAATACCTGTCCACTATGGGGGTGAAAATCAGCAAGAAGACGCTGGCCATCGACGAAACCCACGTGAACCTGGTGCTTTGGGACATGGAGGGGAAGGACATCTACGCCAAGGTGAACATGGCGTATCTGCGCGGCGCCATGGGGTTCTTCGCGGTCGCCGACGGCACCCGCAAGGAAACCCTTGAAACCGCCGTGACGCTGTGCGAAGCCGCCTTCAAGACCGCCGGCGACATCCCCTTCCGCCTCCTCGTCAACAAGGCGGACATGAGGGACCGGTGGGAAGTCAACGACGCCCTGCTCGCCCCCCTCGCCGAGCGGGGCGTCCAGGTCCTGCCCACCAGCGCCAAGACCGGGGCCGGCGTCGAGGAGGCGTTCGTCAGCCTGGCCAGGAGCATGCTGGGGAAAGCGCCATGACGGACGACGAACGCCTTGCCTTCGGCCTTCTGCGGGCGTTTGATTTCGCCGTCCTGCGGCGCGCCGCGCCCGGCCGCTACGTCTTTTGGGGCCAGGCCCCCGCCTTTTACGACGCCGTCTTTCCGCCCGTCGCCGGCGCCCCCTGCGCCGCCCCCTGGGAAAATTCCGCCATGCTTGACTTCTTCCTCCAGGAGGCGGAGGCTTTTTTCGAGGCCGGCGAGGCCGGATGCATCCACTCGGGCGTCTGGGAGGAGGACGGCCTGACCCAGGCGGACACGGCGCTCAAGGCCACCGCCGCCAACCTGGGGGAGTGGCGGGTGGTCATCATCCAGCTGCTGCGCCAGGAATACGCCGAGCGCCGGGGCATCATGCGCAAGGCCCGCGAGCAGTTGCGGGAAAACCGCCAGCTCGCCGCCAACCTTTCCATATTCAAGGAAAAGTCGCGCATCGACGGGCTGACCAGCATCTTCAACCGGACCACCTTCATGGAACTGCTGCTCGACGAAATGAAGCGCAGCCGGATCATGGAATACCCGCTCGTCCTCCTGATCCTGGACATCGACGACTTCAAGAAAGTCAACGACACCTACGGGCACCTGGTCGGCGACAAGGTGCTGCGAGGCATGGGGACGGTCCTGAAGAACTCCCTGCGCCAGAACGACATCGTCGCCCGCTACGGCGGCGAGGAGTTCGCGGTGCTGATCACCCATGCCTCGCTGGACGAGGGGATGCGGGTGGCGGAAAAAGTCCGCGCCGCCCTGGCCGCCATGATCGTGCCCGACGCCCCGCGCATCACGGTCAGCATCGGCTGCTCCGCCTACATCCCGGACGAGCCGCCCGAGGAGTTCATAGCGCGGTCGGACGCCGGGCTCTACGCCGCGAAAAAGGCCGGCAAAAACAAGGTGCGCGTCATGTAGGCGCCGGGGCGGCCGCGAAGCAATGCCGACGGAAGCGGCTAGCTAGCGCTTGAGGTTCAAGAGCTCGGTGATCATCTCGTCCGCCGTGGTGATGGTGCGGGAATTGGCCTGGAAACCGCGCTCGGTGGAAATCAGCTTGGTGAACTCCTCCGACAGGTCCACGTTCGACGATTCCAATTGCTGGTGGCGGATGGTCCCGTTGCCGCCCAGGGCGGCATGGGCGTACAGCGGGTCGCCCGAGGCCGGGCCGGCGTAGAACAGGTTGTTGCCGGCGGCGATCAGGCCGTTCATGTTGGGGATGAGGGCCAACCCGATGCGGGCGATGGGGAGGACGTTGCCGTTCGAATAGACGCCCTGGATCACCCCGTCCAGGCTGACGGTGAAGTCGTCCAGGGTCCCGGGCGGGTAGCCGTTCTGGGATTCCAGCCGGAGGCTGTTCGAAATCGCGGTGCAGGTCAGTTCGCTCATGTCGAGGTTCTGCTTGTCGCTGGAGGCCAGGCCGTTCAGGATGTTGATGACGACGGGATCGTTCACCCCCTGGTAGATCTGGTTGATGGTTATGCCGCCGGTCTCCGAATACTCGGCGCCGGAGATGAAGTTGCCGTCCTTGTCGAAGCGGATGAGGCCGGTGCCGATGTTCAGGTTGGAGATCAACTCGCCGGTGTTGGGATCGGCCTGCCAGGGGAAGTCGGTGTCGTCGACGCAGTCGGCGTACCAGCGCCAGGTGGTGAAATCGGTGTCCTGCTCCACCAGGGACAGGCGAACCAGGGCTTCCTTGGGATTGCCGAGGGAATCGTAGAAGCTGACGCTGACCATGGCCGAGCCGCCCTGGGCCGCCTGGTACTCGGTCTCGGCCGTGAACATCGACTCGTGGGGGACGTTGTTGTAGGTGATGCGGATGTCGGTGACGGCGTTCTGGGACCCCAGGTTGGAGACGATGGAGACGTTGAAGCTGTCGCCCCGCTCGATTATGTCGTTCTGCCCGGTGACCGGATTGTAGCGGGTGTAGTACACATCCGTCTGCACCCCGGTGCGGCTGTAGGCGCCGGCCGACTCGGCCGGGGCGTCGTAATTGGCGGAGCCGTAGTTCATGTCGCTGATGCGGGGCGGCAGGGACAAAAGCCCCATGGCGCCGCCGACCTGATCCTGGTTGGCGTCGCTCTCGGCCAGCCGGACATTGGCCAGGGCCGCCTCGTAGCTGCTCCGGTTCCAGCCCGCCGCCACATAGTTGCCCTGGGGATAGTCGGCGTCCACCGGCGCCCCGAACATGGCGGGGGTGATCTGCTGGCAGGCGATGGTGGGCTCGTCCACGTCGCCGGCCATGAACTTCAGGAGGTGCTCCAGGGTAAAGGATTTCTCGCGGTCCAGCGACTGCTGGCCGTTGAAGGGATCGGGGCCGACGGGGCGGTTGTAGGTGAAGTCGGCGGTGATTTGGCTCTCTCCCTTCTTGAAGGACAGGGATATGGTGTCGCCGTTCTTGATGTTGCCGAAGGGCTGGACCCAGGTGTTGCCCTTGTAGTATTGCAGGCGCCCAAGCGGGGTGGCGAGCGAAGCCGGGAAAATCTCGTCCTTGTGGGGCAGGAAGGAATTAAGCGAGGTGATGCTGCCGGAGGTGGAATTCCATTTTTCCCAGGAATTGTTGAAGCCGTTCGGCCAGATGGAGCGCAGGACGGCGTCGGTGGTCAGGCTTGAGGGAGGCACCCCCTCATAGTCGCTGTCGGCATAGCTGGCCGCCAGGGCGAAATTGCCGCCGGTGGATTCGTAGAACCATTGGGGGAAGGTGTATTTATTGTTCACCGTGTAAGTTACGCCGTCATCGCCGAGGTAGCTGACCGGAATGACGCCGGATATGGTGCTTGGCGTCTTGATGCCGTAGGCGGCCGAGGTCTGCACATTGCCGCCGTTGATGGTCTTCACCTCCTCGATCAGGGGAATGCAGCCGGCGGCAATCAGGGCCGGCGCGGTGAGGGGATCTTTCAGGCTCACCAGGCCATTGGAGACGCTCAAC
>JAISYD010000210.1 GCA_031270145.1 Planctomycetota bacterium | reverse complement strand
GTGTTTGTCGAGCGAAACCGCGAACATGCCCTCCGGAACACCGGCTCCTCCGAACTCCGCATGATGTTCGTCTACGCGCCGAAGCAAATCGTCGAGCACTGGGATCAGGAATTGTCGGGGCGGCTTGGCTAATCCGCCGCCGGGAAGCGGGAGCGCCGGCGGCGAAACCGCGCTTCAATCGATGGGTGTGTCCGTTTTTCCCGAACGGGAAAAAGACGGGGGGCGGAGGGAGGGATGGCGATGGGCGAACGGGCACGGGCGATGATTATTGAGGAATTCAACCGGCCTCTGCGGATGCGGGAACTGCCGCTTCCGGAACCCGGTCCGGGCGAGGCGCTGGTGCGGATGCTCGCCGCCGGGGTTTGCGGCTCCGACGTCCACATCGCCAAGGGGGAGGACATTCGGGTGCGGGCGCCGCTCATTCCCGGCCACGAGGGCATCGGCGAACTTGTCGCCTCGGGCGGGACGCTCGGGGACATCGACGGCCGGGAAGTGCGTCCCGGCGATCGGATCGCCTGGGAGCGCGGCCTCTCCTGCGGCGTCTGCCATTTCTGCGTGGTCCTGCGGGATCCCGCCCTCTGCCGGAATCGGCGCACCTATGGCATCCACGTACCCATGGACGAACCGCCGCATTTGAACGGCTGCTACGCCAGCCATATCATGCTCAGGCGGGGGGCGAAGCTGATCTCGCTCCGGGATTTTCCCGACATGGATCCGGCCGTCCTGGTTCCGGCCTGCTGTTCCGGGGCCACCACCGCCCACGGCTTCGACATGCGCCGCCCCGAAACCGGCGATACGGCCGTCGTCCAGGGGCCGGGGCCTCTCGGCGTCTTCGCCGTGGACCTGGCGAAAAGGGCCGGCGCCCGGAACATCGTGGTAATCGGCCGGGAATCCCCCCGTACCGCCATTTGCCGCCGGCTCGGGGCCACCCATATTCTTGATCGCGGCGCCACCAGTCCCGAGGAGCGCCGGGCCAGGGTACGGGAACTGACCGGCGGACGCGGCGCCGACTGGGTTTACGAGTGCGCCGGGACAAACGCCGCCGTTTCCGAGGCGCTCGGGTTGGCGCGCCGGGGCGGGGCGGTGCTTACCGCCGGCATCGCCGTCCCCACCGGCGAAATCGCGGTGGACTGGTTCCGGATCGTCAATCTTATGAACCTGACCGTCCAGGGCGTCTGGCTCTCGGACACCAGGCACCTGCGGCAGGCCCTGGGGCTTATCCTCGACAATCCGGAACCCTATGCCGGCCTGATTACCCATCGTTTCCCCCTGGAGCGGGCCAACGAAGCCCTGGCGGCGGTGGAACGGGGGGAAACGGTCAAGGCGGCGCTGATTCCGTAACCGGAAGGGCGGGGACGGGATGCCGCCGACAAAGGATATGCCTGTGGAAACCGGGTTTAAACGTTTCGACTACCGGACGGAGGCCGATTTCCTGGCGGACCTGGAGCGCCTGGCGCCGGAAATACCCTATTGCCGGGATTATTCCCACTGTTCCGAAGCATTGGAACTTCCCGGCCTCGCCATTCCCAACCGCCTCGCCGTCCACCCGATGGAAGGGGCGGACGGCGCAGCGGACGGTTCGCCGGACGAACTCGCCTTCCGCCGCTATCGCCGCTTCGCCGCCGGCGGAGCCGGGCTGCTTTGGTTCGAAGCCGCCGCGGTCGTCCCGGAAGGCCGGGCTAATCCCCGGCAGCTATGGATTCACGCCGGGAACGCCGATGCCTTCCGCCGCCTGAGGGAAGAGGCGCTGAAGTCCTTGCCGGCGGACCGGAAACGCCCCGCGACCGTGCTCCAGCTCACCCATTCCGGGCGGCAGAGCCGTCCCGATGCCGCCGGTCCCTCTCCCATCATCGCCTGTCCCAATCCCATCCTGGATCGCCAGCCGGGACGGATCGTCGGCGATGACGAACTGGAACGCCTCCGCGACTCGTTTGTCGCCGGCGCCGTCCTCGCTGCCGACGCCGGATTCGACGCCGTGGACATCAAGGCGTGCCACGGCTACCTCCTGGGCGAGTTGCTGGGGGCGCGGACCCGGCCGGGCAAATATGGCGGCGATTTCGAGAACCGGATTCGCCTGATGCTGGAAATCGTCGATGCTGTTAAGACGGAACTGGGCGGGCGGATCGCTCTTGCCAGCCGGTTCGGCGCCTGGGACTCGATCCCCTGGCCCTATGGCTGGGGGGTGAGCGAGGGGGATCACCGCATTCCGGACTTTTCGGAACCGGCGGAATTGGCGAAAAGGCTGGCGGCGCGGGGGGTCTTGCTGCTGGACGTCACCTGCGGCAATCCCTATTTCAATCCCCATGTCAACCGGCCCTTCGATCACGGGTATTACACGCCGCCGGAGCATCCCATGCTGGGGGCGGCCAAGCTTTTTGCCGCCGGCCGCGCCGTTCAGGCCGCCGTTCCCGGCGCGGCCGTCGTCGCCACCGGGCTCAGTTGGTTCCGTTCCTTCGGCGCCAGCGTGGCGGCCGGCCTGCTCCGGGACGGCTGGTGCCGCCTGGCCGGCTTCGGCCGGCAGGCCTTCGCCTATCCCGGCTTCGCCGGCGACATCCTCTCGGGGCGCGGCCTTGATCCCGGGAAATGCTGCCTCGCCTGCGGTAACTGCACGGTGATTATGCGGGACGGCGGCAGCGCCGGCTGCATGCTGCGCGACCGCGACGCCTACCTGCCGGTTTACCGGCGGGGGCGGGAGGGAAAACCGCCGGTGGACATGAGCCGCCGGGCGGAACATCTCTGAATGGTTGTATAATGGCCCGGGAAATTAAGACTGTGGATGAATGCGTTATTCAATCGTCCCTGAAGAAATGAAGAATGCGTCAACCGGCCGGCCCGGCGGGCGGCTTGTCAAGCCGCTACCCGCCCCGGCTTGCGCTCGTCGCGCAAGCGCCGCGTCTGTTCGATTGCTCCGGAAAGGCTGTGGCCATCGTAGGGACTGCCGTTTGCCGGCTTTCCATGGAGAAATAGGTGAAACCCCCGCAAAAGATCATGGCGCATTCTCATGAAAATGCGGCTAAAATATTCGCTTTTACGCGATTTTTCCAAGATTCTTGCCGCTTTTCCGGGACGACTATGCCAAGGCGGGCGAAAATTTAATCTTTTCCGAATCAGCGCCGGCCCGCCTCAGCAACCGACGACATGGATGGTTTTGCCGCCCGCAAGCTTCTCCGTGGACCAGGTGATCTTCTTCGACCAGGGCTTCTTCGGGCCGCGGTCGAAGATGACGAGCCACCCTTCCTTCGCTCCAAAAGCGTCCATATACTCCGCCGTTTGTTCTAGGCCCCTCTGCCTGGCCCCTCGGCCGGCCAGCTTCAATTCCAAGGGATAGGATTTGCCGGCATATTGGACGCAAACGTCCACCCGCCCGCGGCCTACCGCCATCTCCCGCGTAATGTACGCCCCACCGTTCACAACTCGCTGGAGGAAGGCTTGCAAGACCAGGTGCGGCGCCGCTTCAATGTATTCGCTTTTCTTGTGATACGAGTCCGCGTTCTCCCGCCAGAATTGCTGGAACGCCTTCAGAAGCGCCGTCATGTCCAGCCGCTTCCCGTCCATCCAACGGCCGGCCAGGCTCTCCGGCAAGGCCACCTGGGTGCGGTAACCAAGCGCCCGCACCATGACGTCGCGGTAGATGGGGTTGGCCGGCCGCAGTCGCCCGGCCG
>JAISYD010000369.1 GCA_031270145.1 Planctomycetota bacterium | reverse complement strand
GGTGTCCAGGACGACCGCGTCCGCCTCCGGCAGTATTTTTTCCAATTCCTCCCGGGTATAGACGCCGGTGATCGCTTCCCCGGGATGCACCGCCTCGATTTGGCCGCCCAGAACATTTTCCACTTCGGGCGGAATCCAGAAACTTATCAAGACCTTGTTTTTCATGATGAGACATTCTCTTTTCCGCGTCACGCTTGAATTCCACAAAAATTCAACCCTCCCGCGTCCGCCTCAACTGAATCCAAGCTCATCAAGGGGAACGTACGGGAAATTCAGGGAAACGGCGACATTCTTATGCGTACATTTTCCTTTATGGATGTTGACGGCGTTTTTGATTCCCGCATCCATCCGGCAGGCCGTCTCAAGGCCGTGATCGGCGATGAGCAGCCCATAGCGAAGGGTGGCGTTCGTCAAGGCCACGGTCGAAGTGCGGGGAGTGCCGCCGGGCATGTTGGCGACGCATCGTCGCGTTCATCTGGCCGGAAGGAACCGTGCTCTTTCTGCAAGGCATCGGCATTTCAGTGATAGGCGCGTTCTTTTCCAAGACGTTTCTCGATCGCGGCTGGCCGCTTGCCGGCTGGGGCATGTCCCGGCAAGGCGATGATGCAGTCCACCATGTCGGCCTGGACGAACATGCCGCCCGAGCCGCGGCACGGGTTGAAGACACGGCCCTTATAGGGCTGGATTCGCGATCAGCGGGCGGCGGCCCGCCGTATGGGTTGCAGCGCGTCGCGCAATTCGCGGATCGGGGTGATGCCGATGGCTTTCGCCCGTCTGGAGCGGATGCGGGCCGGCTGGACGGCGCGCGCCCCGGTTTGGTCGGACCAGGTCGGGATGGCGGGAGTTGGCGGCGGGGGCGCCGGCGGGAAGCCGGCCGTCCCGGCCGGCAACGGCTCGGGCCAGCGGATGGGCTCGATGTAATCCGGGAATTGCGCCGGTTTAAGGTTTTCGGCCTGGCGGAAATAATCGGCCTGGCTTTCGTCCGGCCGGAAGCCAACCTCTAAATCCGGTGGCGGAACTCCGTCCCGGGCGGCCGACTCAATTCCGGAAAAACCATCCCGGAGCCGGGCCGGCCAATCGCCGGAGCCAGGTCGGCCGGTTCCGGTCGGCCGCTCCGGAATGCCCGGCGGACGCAAACTGGAAGATGTTCCCGACGGGGCGCCTGGCGGACGGAGCGATTGCGCTTCCGCCGGTTGTTGTTCTGGAAGAGCCGGCGCCGTCCCGGCAAGATCGGCTGACGGCGGGGCGGCATATCCGGCGGGATTGGCCGGGGCGGCGGCCGATCCCGGCAATTCCGGAATCGGCAAGCCCGGCCGGGCCGGATTGCCCCAATCCGGAAAATCATGTCCGACGATGTCCGGGAACGGGGTTATCCAGAGGTTGGAATCATCGGGCGTTTCCGGCGTCCGTCCCTGGGCGCGATAATGATCCACGGCCAATTGTTCCGGGGTGACCAGTCCTGGTATGGCCGCATCGGCCAAGCCGGCGAGTTCTGGCGTTTCCAGGCGGGCCTGGCTGAAATCCAGCCTGCCGTCGTCGTAGGCGGCGGTCTCGACCAGGCGGGCGCGGGATTCGCCCGCCGGCTTGACGCCGGGGATTTTCAGCCGCACCACATTTTTCTGCGGGGCGGGGGGGGCGCTCCCGGCGTCAAGGGAGGTGGCGCGCTGCCAGCCCGGATTGAGCGGCATGTATTCCTCGCCGGCCGGCGAGGCGGCGACCAGCAACAGGGCGGCGATAACGGCCAGGGTGCGTTCAGGCATCGGTCTTTCCATTGCGCGATCCGCTCCGCCGGCCATTTGGCGCTGGGCGGACGGAAACCTGGCGTCAGGGTTCCTGTCCGGCTTATCGACCGTCGGCCGCCGGCCGGCACAGGAAAAATGCCGCGCCTCCGGGAACCGGGGCCGTAAGTTTTCCGGCCGAAAAGATTTTCATTGCGTCCGGACGGGGAAATAACAGAATTGTTTCGCGGAAAGAATGATGGATACATAACATGGCCGAACGCAAACGCCGCTTGTCGCGAAGCAACAGCCTTTTGCTGGAAATAGTCAAACGCCTGCGGGATTACGATCTGGACGAGGTGGTTGTAATCTGCAACAAATACCTGGCCAGACGCAACTTGCCGCCGCTTGCTCCCGACTTGGTCGAAAAAACGCTCCGCCGCCACAAATAAGCCGCGCCCCAATAATCATATGATGAATTATCGGTTTTTCTTAAAAATACAAAACATAATGAAAAAAAACTTGACAATTTTCTTATTCATCCTACAATATCATCATACGAATTCACTTTGCTTTTGTCCCGGCCCCGGCTCGCGGTCATGATTCCTTCTCTTGCCCAGGCCGGAGTGCGCCGAAAAACAGGTTGACGGAATGATTTCCGGGGCATCCCGGAACAAGGCCGGACGTTCCATGGGCGCCCGGATTTTTCAACTAGATGGAGGAGACTGAAATGAGAAGCACCTGTGCGCGCCTGGCTGTTTGCCTTCTGGCGGTCTGCGTCCTGTCCGCCGGCGGCCGGGCCGCGGCCGCCGCCAAATACGTAATCAAGATCGCCGACAGCCAGCCCGAAACCAGCGCGGTGGTCCAGCACATCAAGCTGTTCGGCGACCTGATCGCGAAAAGGACCAACGGCGAAATAACGGTGCAGATTTTCCCCGCCGCCATGATGGGGCCGGCCCCCACCGTGATGCAGCAGGTGCAGATGGGCGCCATCGACGTCTACCGCTGCGACGCCTCGGTGCTGTACGACTTCGGCGTCACCAGCATGAAGGTGCTCTCGCTGCCCTACCTGTTCAAAAGCAAGGAATACGCCCAGGAAATCCTCTACGGCGAAATCGGCGCCAAGTTCTTGAAGGATGTCGATGACGCCGACATCAACTTCAAAACCATCGGCTGGATCATCGAGCCGTCCCGCAACCTCTTCCTCCGCAACAAGAAGGTCTCCACCCTGGCCGACATGAAGGGGCTTAAAATCCGCGTCCCCGAGAGCGAAATATTCCTCGCCACCATGGAGGCCTTCGGCGCCGCCGCCACCCCCATACCCATGGGCGAGGTCTACACCTCCCTCCAGACCGGAGTGGTGGACGGAGCGGAAAACACCATCGACACCTTCAACGTCAACCGCTTCGACGAGGTCTGCAAATACATCGCTCTGGATCAGCACAACTTCAACATCTGCCCGATGGTGTTCTCCAAAATCAACTGGGACAAGCTCGACGCCGCCTGGCAGCGGGCCGTCATCGACTGCTGGGACGAAGCCAGCCACGCCTACGACGCCTTCGCCATCAAGAACGACGTCGAGGCCCAGGACGTCGCCAAGAGCCGCGGGGTCGAGTTCACCGTCCCGTCCGACAAGCAGGCTTGGATCGACGCCGTGCGGCCGCTCTACGCCAAATTCGGCGCCGGCTTCGAGGACGTCATCGCCAAAATCCAGGCGAATTGAGGCCCGCCCGGCTCCGAGCGCGAGCGGAGGCAAGATCGAAACGTCCTGAAAAAGGATCCGGGAGGCGGCGATCCGCCGCCTCCCGCAACAGGGGAGGCGCCGCCATTGCTTAAGAAATTCACCCGTGGACTTTATAAAATCGTCGAGGCGCTGAGCGTGCTGTTCGTTTTCGGCATGGTGGCGACGATCTGCTATGTCGTGTTCGCGCGCTACGTCATGAACAGCGCTCCCCGCTGGGGCGAGGAGGTGGCGTTGTTTTGCATGGTGTGGTTCTCGCTCCTCAGCGCTTCCATGGCCATCTGGGACAACCGGCACATCCGGGTGACGGTGTGGGAGATGTTCCTTTCCAAAAAGACGCTGCGCATTCTTGAGGCGATCGTCCACTTCATACTGCTCGGCATCATCGTCCTGATGTTTTATTACGGCCTGGATCTCCTGAAGGTGGTCGCCCGCGGCAAAATGTCCGGCACCGGGATATCCTACCTCTACCTGTACGGCGCGGTGCCGATCTCGGCCCTCTTCATGCTGATTGCCGCGATCCAAAGGATAGGAGAGATCCTTGCTGACAAATCCTAACGCCGTATTCATCCTGCTGGGCGTTTTCTTCGTCCTGGTGGCCATGGGCGTACATATCGCCTACTCGGTGCTGCTGGCCTCCATCGTCACCTCCATCCATGTCGGCCTGCCGGCCGCCACCGTCATCCAGAACCTGGTCAAGGGCATAAACATCTACTCGCTGATGGCGGTGCCCTTCTTCATCCTGGCTGGCGAAATCATGATGCAGGGCGGCATCACCGACCGCCTGATCCGTCTGTCCCAGGCCCTGGTAGGCTGGATCCGGGGGAGCCTGGCGCAAGTCAACATCGTGGCCTGCCTGCTCTTCGGGGCCATATCCGGCTCATCCGCCGCCGGCACCTCGGCCATCGGCGGCATGATGATCCCCCGGATGAAAAAAGACGGCTACGACGCCGACTTCGCCGCCTCGGTCACCATGGCCAGCTCGGTGGAGTGCATGCTGATCCCGCCCAGCCACAACATGGTGCTTTTCGCCTTGGCGGCCGGCAACGTTTCGGTCGCCAAGCTGTTCCTGGGCGGCATCGTGCCCGGCGTGCTCCTGGCGGCGGTCCTGGGGCTGTACAGCTATTACGCCTCCTGCAAGCGCAACTACCCCAAGGGCGACGCTTTCCGGATGCGGCTGGCGCTGGCCTGCGCCAGGGAGTCGCTTCCCGGCCTCGCCGCCGTCCTCATCGTGGTGGGCGGAGTCATCGGCGGCTTTTTCACCGCCACCGAGGCGGCGGCCGTGTCGGTGTTCTACGCCCTGTTCGTCGGGATGTTCGTCTACCGGGAAATCAAATTCCGGGATCTCTACGGCATCTTCGCCAAGGCGCTCAAGACCATCTCCATCGTTCTCATCCTCACCGGCTCGTCCGCCTGCTTCAGCTGGCTCATCGCCTACCTGAATGTGCCGGCGTACGTGTCGAGGACCATGCTGTCCATCACCGCCAACCGGGTGGTCATCCTGCTGCTCATCAATCTGCTGCTGATCTTTTGCGGCATGATCATGGACATGGCGGCGCTCATCCTCATAACCACGCCGATCCTGCTGCCCATCGTGAAGGATCTCAACATGGATCCGATCCAGTTCTGCCAACTGCTCATCATCAACCTGGGCATGGGGCTGATCACCCCGCCGGTGGGCGGCACCCTGTTCATCGGCAGCGCCATATCCGGCATCGGGGTGGAAAAATTGACCCGTTCCATGCTGCCGTTCTACTGCATCATGTCGACAGCCCTGCTGCTCGTAACCTTCGTGCCGGAGCTTTCCCTATTCCTACCCAACCTGCTCATGGGCAATTGAGGCGGGGAGGGCGGCGGGGTCCGCAAAAAAAAATGCCCCGCCGGAAAACATTTAGGTTATAATCGTCCAGGCGTTTCAGCCGATTGCCGCCGCCGACAGGGGGGAGAACAAACGAAAAAAGCGAAACTGCTGAAATCGACGAATGATTTCATCATCGGCCTGGCGCTGCTGGCGTTCGGGGTTTTCATCCTCCTCACCGACCGGGTGGTGCAGGGCAAGGTGAGCACCGGCAACGGCGGCTTCCTGGTGCGTCCCGACGTATACGTGCGGCTGGTGGGCGGCTGCCTGGCGTTTTTCGCCGCC
>JAISYD010000230.1 GCA_031270145.1 Planctomycetota bacterium | reverse complement strand
GCGGGGCGAGGACGGCTGGCGGCTGGAAGAGCCGCTTTCCTGGCCGGCCGACGAGGCCAGGCTCGATCTGCTGATCCGCTGGGTTGACAAGCTGCGGGCCGCGGCGGTGGAGACCGACGCGCCGGGCGATCCCGGAGAATACGGCTTGGGATCGGTGGCCGCCTATGTCGAGGCGGCGCGCGCCGAGCCGGGGGGGACAAGGCGCGGACGGGTTATTTTCGGCTGGAAGACGGCGGCCGGCCGGCGTTACGCCAGGGTGGAGGGGAGAAGTCCCGTCTTCAGCGTTCCGGCCGGGACGACCGACGAAATATACCTGGACGAGGCGGCGGCCTATCCCAAGGTCTGGCGCGACTTCTACCGGCGCCGCTCCCTCAATCTCGCGGGCGGGGCAATCCCCTCGGAAATCGTCATCGAGAGGTTGCGGCCGTTTCCGGTCCGGCTGATCCTGCGGCCGGCCGGGGCTGGTGGCTGGAGCGGCCGATTGGAGGAAAAGGGGATCTGGCGCGAGTTCCCGGTCGAGCCGCCGGATCCCGCTCCCGCCGAAGCCATGCGGCCGTTGAACGCCATCCTGACCGGGCTTTCCAGCCTGCGGATCCAGTCCTTCCTGGCCGATTCGCCGCCGGATCCGGAAGGCGGGGCGAACGGCTTCCCCGCCTGGCGCTTTTACTGCCTGGCCCCGAACGGCGATCCTTTGCCGACCCTGACCCTTTATGCCGCCGGCCCCGACGGTGTCTTGCCGCCGGGCGAGCTGTTCCCCGAGGGCTCGGGCGATCCGGTCGCGCCCATGGCGCCTCGGCTGCCCGGCATCGCCTTTTCGGTCTCCGATCAGCCAGCCCTTATGGAGGCCCCGGGGGAAATCGCCTATCTCCTTTGTTTGCCGCCCTACCGCTACCAGTCGCCGCAACTGGCGGCCGGCGAGGCGGAGGAATGGGACAAGGTCGAGATAACGGCGGGGAAGGAAAGTAGGATTTATTTCCGCGGATCCAACGGTTGGAACGATCAGTGGTGGCTGGAAGGCGAGCCGCCCGAACCGTTGCTGGACGACAACAACGCTTTTTCCGCCCTGTTGGAGAACCTGTCCCGGCTCCGAGCCGAGGCCTGGATTGCGGACGCGGGGGCCAGGGCGACGGATTTTGGACTTGACCTTCCGGAGATTACCGCCATAGTTTATGGCAATCGCGGCGCGGGCGGGCGGCGGCGCAAATTGTCGCTGGGGCGCGCGGCCGATGCCGCGGAGGGCGCGCGCTTTGCCAGGCTTGACGATTCGGGCCCGGTGTTCCTGGTTTCCGGGGATTTTGCCGCCTCCCTGGCGAAAAGTTATCATTAGAATTAGGATGAAGGCATGATCAAGGCCCAAAAAAAGGAACTGGAGGCTACGCCGGCCAATAATACGGCGGAGGGAAAGCCCCCGAAGGCCGGGGCGGCGGAGAAAAAAGCTCCGGCGGCCAAGGCCGGGAGCGAAGCCAAGAAGCCGACGCCGGCCAAGACGGCCGCCTCCCCGAAGCCGGCCGCCAAGGCGGCGGAGAAAAAAGCCCCGGCCGCGGGCGGCGCCAAGGCGGCCGAGGCGAAAGCCGACTCCCGCCAGGAAGCGGCCAAGCCCGTCCAGCCGCCGCCTTCTCCGCCGCCGCTTCCTCCGCCTTCGCCGTCGCCGAAGCCGGCCGCGATAAAGGTCAGTTCAGGCAAACCCGGGCTCAGCGTCGCGCCGGGATGCAAATTCCTCAATCGTCCGGTTGCGGCCAAATCCGAACCGGCGCCGCACCAGCCGGATCGCCGTCTGTTCGCCAAGGAGCTCGGGGACATCAAGGCCGATCTCACGGAGAGGCGCGAACGCCTCCTGATCGGCATCAACCGGGAACTCTCCATGCAACGGGAGCGGTCCGAAAGCAAGGCGGCCGACGACGTCGACAAGGCCACCGACGCCTATGACGAGGACCTGTCCTTCGAGATCGCCACCACCACCAGCCAGCAACTGGAGGAAATCCAGACGGCGCTGGAGAAAATCGAGAAGGGCACTTACGGGGAATGCGAAATTTGCGGCTGCGTCATAGCGCCGGCCCGCCTGAAGACCCTCCCCTTCGCCACCACCTGCCGGGCCTGCCAAATGCAGGAGGAGGAGATCCGCCGCCGCGACGACGGCGCCCCAAGTTTCAGCATCATCGGCGGCGACGAGGGCGCCGAGGGCGAGGCCGAGCCCATGTGAGCGGCCGCGGTTGCCGCCGGCAAGCCGCCAATCACTCCCCGATGGCCTTCAAAAGCGCGTCCTTGGCGTCAGAATAGAACATGATGTCGATTTTCGTCGCCATGTCGTCCGACAGATCCAGCAATTGGCGGCGGCTGGAGACAGGCATCAGGATGGCGGAAGCCCCTTTTTCAACGGCGGTCTCGGTTATGGCGGCGGCGTTGACCAGAGGTTCAAGGGAGCCGCCGAGGTTGACCTCGCCGACGATGACCAATCCGCCCTTGACGCTCTTGCGCAAAAGCGCCGTGCAGAGCGCCAACAAAATGCCCATCCCCAGCTTGGCCCCGGACTTGGCGGCGTCGAACGAGCGCAATTGGATCGTGAACTCGTGTTGCCGCGGATCCCGATCCCCCACCAGTTGCCTAGCGCGGGCGTAAAGGTTTTGTTCGGCGAAGCTCTCGCTTTCCCTGAAGGCGGATGGAACCGGTTTGTTGAGGATTTTCACTCCGGAACCCGGCCCCTCGTTCACTTCTATCCGGTACAAGCCGGGGTTTTCACCGCCGCCGCCCGGGCTTATGCACCAGGCCTGGCCCGGCTCAAGCGGATCGTCGCCGATGCTGTTCTCGCTGTGGAGCTCCGGGGTGGGGACAAAAGTCTCAACGCCATCGTTTCCGAGGACATAACTGAAATGGGTGCTCCGAAACTCGGCCGCCCCGACGCGTTTTTGTTGTTCCTTCACCCTGCGCCTAGCCTCCAGGCCAATCCGCACCGCCCATTCCGGGTCGACGGCCGGGATTTCCATGTCTGCTCCGGGATAAAGCAGCTTCAGGAGAGCGCTGGCGGTTTTGTCCACGGCGTTGGCGTCGCGCCCGGACAAGGCGCCGCCGTAATGCGTCCGGCCGCGTATCGCCGCCACCCGGCTTTGCTGACGGAGGCGGCTCAGGCATTCGGATAGGAAATCGCTCACTAGGCCGAAGTGGTCGGTAAGGGTTTCCTTGGCGATTTTCGGGACGTCCCAGCCCGGCAAATAGGCATGGACGCGATCCATGAAGGCGGTGTCGTCGCGCATCTCCGGCGGCAGGGGGCCAAAGAGGTGGCCGATGCGCTGCTGGTGCTCGACATCGACTTCGAAGTTGCCGACCAGGACGATGCTGCCGTCGGCACGAATGATTTCCCTCCCACGGCTGAACTCCCCCGATTCCATGTACCCCTTCATGATATTGACGCCATCCCTTTGATCGAAGGAAATGCCCGAAACCTCGTCGAAGCAGACGACATCGTACTGGCATACCAGGCCCCGCTGGCCGTTGGCATTGTTGACGAACATGCGAGCCACGGTGGCCTTGCCGCCGGAGACGAGGTGGGCGTGGGGAGATGTCTGCTGGAAAAGATGGCTCTTGCCGGTGCCGCGTGGTCCCAGCTCGACCAGATTGTAATTGCGCTCGACAAAGGGCGCCATGCGGAGCAGAAGGGCGTTTTTCTGCCGTTCGGAGAGGGCGGCCGGCTCGATGCCGATCGAGCGGAGGAGGAAATCCTTCCATTCCCCGCTGGTGAAGCCGCGGCGGGCTTGGACCAGGTCGTCCAAGACGTCGCGTCGGGAAAGCTGGATTTCCCGAAGGGAGGCGACGCCGAAAGGCCGGCCCTTGGCTTGCTGGGCGATGGCCGGATCATAGGCGAGGCCGACTTCGGCGTAGAATCCTCCGGTCAGCATGCGCTCATGCCGGTTGACGAGTTCCGAATCGATGCGGATGTCGGCTAGGCGGAGGCTTGGCAGGGCGGCGACATAGGAATCGGTCTTGGAATCTAGCCGGGCGCTGATGCAGTCGATTATTTTGATCTCGCCCTTCTCCCGGGCCCGGGACTTGAACAACTCGTCCTCGCCCGCCTTGACGGCGCGATCCCGCAGCCGCCGTTCGACAACTTCGAGCCCCTCGTCTATGTCGGCCTGGTTCGTGCCGGCACAATAGCGGCCGAGCATGAATTCCACCACGTAGGTCGGCACCGGGAACTGGCGGCTGAAGGTCCGGACCAGATCCTTCCTGACCAGATAGCCGCCAAGCGTTCCAGCCGCCTTTTTGTCCAATTCATCCAGCTCAAACATGCCCAACTCCCCCGATGATCACCGGCGCCCGCAAGACCACCCGCCCAGCCGCGTCGATCAGCGTCAAAAACGCCGGCGCGCCCTCCATTTTATCGTCCTCCACCACCACCGAGGCCTTGCCGTCCTCGCCCACCGGCTTGGCATTTACCGCCAGGCTGGAAGCCTTGTCTTCCGGCGAGGTTCTGATGTCCAGGAGCAAACCCCGGCCGCCGCCCTCCAAAACCGCAAGGCACCGGAGGCCAACCCATTTATTGAGTCCGAGAATCTAAAAGTTACTTTCGATTGCAGTTGCCATTTGTATCATATTTCCGACAGGAGGACCACCTATGAGACCTGTCGGAAGCGCGGAAGAGCTTGAGCGTCGTC
>JAISYD010000199.1 GCA_031270145.1 Planctomycetota bacterium | reverse complement strand
GGTTTCCGCCTGTTTTGAGGCGGCGCCAGCACAAACCTTTTCCAGCAATTGAGCGGTATTTTTTCCCTTGCGTGGACTTCCATTTATGGCGAGTAATTTCATGTCTTTAATCTCTCCTTGCATACGACAATGGAACAAGCAAAAACGATATAATTCCATATAAAAACTTACCACAGGTAAATCATAACTTGTTGCAATAAGATTGGTTGTAATTGGTACACCCGGCGGGATTCGAACCCACGACCTCCGGTTTAGGAAACCGGCGCTCTATCCAACTGAGCTACGGGCGCCCGTAACGGCGGAACGACGCAAGGCCCAAACGCGCACCATTATAACCGCGAAGGCGCGGGATGCAAGAGGCAATACGACAGAACACCGCCAGCGCCGGGATTATTAAAAAGACCATCCCGCCTTGGGGCGGCATTTTGACCCGCCCCCCCGCCCCAAACCAGAATGATTGGCGGCAGGGGGGCATTCAACCCGGTCAAAGCAAATGCGTGTATTGTACCCCCCGGGCCGTTAAGCGGATGCGGTACAGCGAAGTGGTGGCGGTGATGTACAGGACATCCTCGTTTTTGCCGCCAAAAGTGCAGTTGGACACCCGCTCCGGAACCAGTATCTTGCCAAGCAGCGTCCCGTCCGGCGCCAAAACCTGGATGCCATCGTCGGAACTGGTGAAAATCCTCCCCTCCCGGTCAACCCGGAAACCGTCCGGTATGCCGGGGGTGATGTCGGCCAGCTTGCGGGCGTTGGCGAGGCGCTTCCCCTCCACCACCTCGTAGGCGGTGATCCGGCGCCGACCCAGGGTGGGAAAATCCACCAGCGACATGTCCGCCACGTAGAGAATCGATTCATCCGGGGAAAAAGCCAGCCCGTTCGGACGCTGCACATCCGTCGTGGCGATCGAGAGTTCCCCGGATTCCGGATCCAGCCGGTATACCCAGCAGCCAATCACCTGGCTTTCCGATTTGTACCCCTCCTGGTCGCCAATTATCCCGTAGGGCGGATCGGTGAACCAGATGCCGCCATCGGACTTGACCACCAGGTCATTGGGGGAATTCAGGCGCTTGCCGTCGTACTTGTCCGCCAGCACGGTAATCGAACCGTCCTTTTCGGTGCGGGAGACGCAGCGCCGTCCATGCTCGCAACTGACCAGCCGCCCCTGGCGGTCAAGCGCGTTGCCGTTGTTGTAATTGGCGGGATTCCGGAACAGGGTCAGCCCGTCCCTCTCCGACCAGCGGAATATGCGGTTGCCCTTGACATCGCTGAACAGCACCGCGTCCGCCCCTGGCAGCCATACCGGACCCTCGGCCCAAATGGCCGGCGAGACCAGCTTCTCCAATTCGCTTCCGTCCAGCAGGATGTCCTTGAAGCGGTTGTCGCAAACCACAAAATTCTTGCCCACGCGGTTCTCCCTTCAATTCACCGTATGCCCCAAATCTTCTTGTATTCGCCGCGGTAATTGTTTTGCGGATCGAAAATGTCCCGGGGGCCGCCGTCGAACTGGATGTTCTCCGGGGTGACCAGATGCACCGGCGTCACGTAGCCGGAGGGAGGCTGGCCGGCGAGAGCCCGGTTAGTCTCGTCCAGCAGTTGCCAACCGTGGAGGTTCAGGGGCTCGGGGACGGTGGCGGCTTGGTACTCGCCCTTGCGAATGCGCTGGTAGGCGGTTATCGAGCCGTCGCCGGCGGAAATGTTGAAAGGGGCGCCATCGCCCTTTTTGCCGGCGGTGCGCAGCGACGCGGCCATGAAATCGAAATAAATGTCGTTGATGGCCAAGGAGTACTGGTAGTCGTCGCCGTATTTCTGCAACAGGCTGAAGGTCATGGGCGGCATGCGGTTGGAGGTGTCGGAAATCGGGGTGTCGACGAATTCCAGCACCTGGCTGCCGGCGAACTTCTCAATGACGCTCCGCATGGCGTTCGCCTTGTCAAGGGCGATCTGGTACAGCGAGTCGGTGAAGATGACCGCCTTGGCCTTGCCGTTGGCCCGGATCACGGCGTAAAGCGCCGCCACTCTGGCCACGTCGTTGGAATCGGTGGTGACGTTGTAGAAGATGTCGAACTCCGGCAACGGGCCGGGACTGGGCCAGGCGTGCCAGGCAACCAGTTGGATGCCCTCCTCGCGCGCCTTCTTAAGCGGTATCCTGGCCACATTGGGATTCCAGCCGCCGATGATGACGGCGTCGGGCTTCTTGGCGATCGCCTGGTTGAGGGCGGCCAACTGATCCTTCACCGAGCCGCCGCCGTCCAGGATGTCCAGGCTCCAGCCCGCCGCGTCCACCGCCTCCTTGAAGCCGTCCAGCACCCCGAGGATGCCGCCGTTCTTCATGTCGCCGGCGATATAGATGACCGACTTCCCCGGCAACAGCTTGGGGCCGGAGGTCGGGCCGTCCCAAGCCGTCTTCTGCCGAGTGGCCTTGTCCACCTCGGAGCGGGCCGCGTCCAAGGCGTCGCCCCCCCAGCCCATTCCCGCGACGGCAAACAATATCGGCAACCAAACGATTCCCCGCATTGTGCGCATGGCGATCTCCCATAAATAAGAAAAACGACGAAAACACCAAGCATTCAAAAGCCAATTCTTCGCGCCGCGGCTCAGCCATCCGGAGCTTCCGCGCACTTTTCCTCCCGACCGGCCGAGCGGTGGACCGCCTTCAGGCCGGCGATGCGCCGACGTTGGGCATAACCGGCCAGGGTGATGGACAGCAACAGGGTGGAACCGTTGAAAAGCGGTTCGACCCAAAAGGCGCCGCCGAACTGCTGGATGCCGGCGATGCCGATAGCCAGGACGGCGATGCCCACCACCGTGCCCCAAACGTTGACCCGGCCCGGGCGGATGGTGGTGCTGCCGAGGAAGGCCCCCACCAGGGCCGGCAGCATGAAATCCATCCCGACGCTAGCCTGCCCCACCCCCTGCTCCGCCGCCACCAGGATCCCCACAAAGCCGGTGAGGACGCTCGAGGCGATGAAACTGCCGATGATGTACTTGTTCACCCTGATGCCATTGAGGCTGGCGGCCACCGGGTTGCCGCCGACGGCGTACATGCAGCGCCCGACCGGGGTGTTCTCGGTGATTAGCCAAAGGGCGACGGCGACCGCGAACATATAAAAAAAGGCGATCGGCACCCCGTAAATCGAGGTGTGGTGGATATTGAGGAAGCTGTCGGGGAGATTGCCGACGATCTGGCGGCCCCCGGAATGCCAGAGCGCGAGGGCGTAAACCACTGTGCCCGAGCCGAGGGTGGCGACGAAGCTGTCGATGTCGGCGAAGGCCACCAGCACGCCGTTAATCAGCCCGTAGACGGCGGCGATCAGCAGAACCAGGAGGCAAGCCGCGGGCCAGGGGATTTTGTACCAGACCTGGAAGGTGATGGTCAGGATATGCCAGAGCACCACGCCGAATCCGACGTTCAAATCAATTTTGCCGACAATCATGGCGACGGTGGCGGCCAGGGCCAGCAGGGCGATTTTAGATTTGCTGGCCAGGATGGCCTGCAGAGTCAGCATGGAGGCGAAGGAACGGGTGGTGAGGGAAAACATCACGATTAGGGCAATCGACAGGAGGAGGAGACTGTAGCGCATGGCGACTTGGAGGCAACAGCGCCGCCAACCGTCCCGCGACAGGTTGACGCGCTCCTCCAGGGCGGTGGATTTGACAGAATTTTTGGAAATCATGCTTTTCTCCCGCCGCCCGCCGCCCGCCCGGCGTCCGAAGCCGAGGCGCACTTCAGCAGGTTGGCGAAACTGACCCCGCCGTCGCGCAGTTCGGCCGCCACCGCCCCCCGGTTGAAAACCAGGGCACGAGAACAAATCTTCGCCACTTCCTCGAAATCCGAAGAAATCAGAAGGATCGCCATGCCGCGATCCATGGCCCGCCCGATCAACTGGTAAATGTCGGCCCTGGCCCCGACATCCACCCCGGCGGTGGGATCCTCCAGGATCAACACATCGCCCGGCACGTTGAGCCAGCGGGCCAGCGCCACTTTTTGCTGGTTGCCGCCGGAAAGGGCGCTGATGTCGATATCAACCGCCGGCGGCCGGATGTCGAAATCCCGGGCCATGGCCAGCCCGCGCCGCGACTCCCGGGAGGGGCGGAAGAGGCTTAGCGGCCTTTGCCCCTGCGCCACGGGATTGATGAACATGTTTTCCCGTACGCTGATCGACATCACCAGGCTCTCCACCATGCGGTCGCCGGCCAGCAGGTTCACCCCTCGGGCGATGGCGTCAACCGGCGAGCGGGGACGGAAAGCGCGCCCGTCCGCCAACGCCACACAGCCGGCGTCGATGCTCCGCAAGCCGAAGAGGGCGCGCCCCATCTCCTCCTGGCCCGCCCCCCGCAAGCCTGCCAGGGCCAGCATCTCACCCTTCCGCAATTCAAAGGAAACCGGCCCGGCGTCGCCGATGACCAGGCCCTCGGCCCGCAGGGCCGGCTCTTCCCGGAGCGACTGAGGATGGCGCATGTCGCCGCCCTTGTCCTTGCCGACAATCAGGCGCACCAGATCCCCCACCTCGCATTCCCGACGCTCGATATCCGCCACCTTGAAACCGTCGCGCATGACCACGACGTCGTCGGCGATTTCCATTACCTCGTCCAGTCGGTGGGTGACGTAGATCATGCCCACCCCGTCGGCCTTGAGTCGGTTGAGAACGGCGAACAGGCGTTTCACGTCCGCGGCCGGGAGGGAGGCGGTGGGCTCGTCCAAGACCAGCACCCTGGCCTTGACGCTCACCGCCCGGGCGATGGCCAAAAGGGATTTTTCCGTGCGCGACAACTCAAAAACCCGGACATCGGGATCGATGTCCAGCCCCACGGCGGCTAGGGCGCGGGAAGCCCGTCCCCGGATATCATCCCAGCGGATCAGACCCCAGGAACTGGGGAACCCCATCACGAAGGCCATGTTTTCCGCCGCGGTCATCCAGTCGATCAGCCCAAGATCCTGGTGAATGAAGGCAATCGCCGCCTTGGCCCCTCGGGAAAAATCCGCCGCCGAGCCGATCGGCGCGTTGTCGAGGAAGATGTTACCGGAATCCCGGTCGTAAACCCCGGCCAGTATTTTGATCAGGGTGGATTTCCCAGCCCCGTTCTCGCCCAGGAGCGCCACAACCCGCCCCGCTCGGACGCTTATGGTAACATGGTTGACCGCCAGGTTGCCGCCAAAGCCCTTAACGATGTCCTCCATGACCAAGAGCGGATGGTTGGCGCCAATCGTCGGCATTTGGAGTTTCCCATCCGTACCGCGCCAATGAGCGGCGGCCAAACCGTTGGCGTATTGTTTCAATACCTTAGGCGTCTTGCTTGCTTGTGCCGCAAGGGATATTTGCTCCATTTAAACTTGGGCGGGCCGGGCTGTCAAGCGGAAACGCGGCGGACGCGTTTTTTTGCCGGATAGCGGTTGACTAAAACGCGACTCCATGGTATATTGTGTTGGCGTTTAAATTTCAGTTGGTTGCCGAAACAAGCGACGGGTTTCGCTTCACGCCCAATCCATGTGGATGGCTGTGGGCGCAACCCCCAACGGACGCTGGAGGAAAAAACGTGAGAAAAACACCTGCCCTGTTATTCGCCTGCCTGTTCGCCCTGGCCTGTCAGCCGGCCGGCGCCGGCGAAATAACCGACACCCTAGCCAGAATCAAGCGGGATGGCCAGGTCATCGTCGGCCACCGTGAATCTTCCGTGCCATTTTCCTATTACGACAACAACCAGAACGTGGTCGGCTATTCCCAAGATTACTCCAACCTGATCGTCGAAGCGCTCAAAAAGGAATTGGATTTGCCCGACCTCAAGGTCAAGCTGGTCCCCATCACCTCGCAAAACCGCATCCCGCTACTGCAGAACGGGACCTACGACTTCGAATGCGGCTCCACCACCAACAACCTGGAGCGCCAGAAGCAGGTGGCCTTCTCCAACACCCTCTTCATCATCGGCACCCGCCTCCTGGTCCACAAGGACTCCGGCATCAAGGATTTCCCCGACCTCGCCGGCAAGACCCTGGCGGTGACCAGCGGCACCACCTCCGAAAAGCTGGCCTTCCAGATGAAGGACGAGAAAAAACTGGACATGCAGATCATCAGCCTCAACGATCACGGGGACTCCTTCCGCGCCGTTGAATCCAGCCGGGCCGACGCCTTCTTCATTGACGACGCACTCCTGGCCGGCGAGCGAGCCAAATCCCGCAACCCCGACAACTGGATCATCGTCGGCACCCCCCAGAGCTACGAGGCCTACGGCGCGATGCTGCGCAAGGGCGACGACAAGTTCAAGGCCTTTGTCGACAAGGTCATCGCCGAGGCCCAGACTTCCGGCAAGGCCTTGGAATCCTTCAACAAGTGGTTCGGCTCCCCTATCCCTCCGAAGGGGATGAACATGAAATTCGAGCTGTCCGATGCCATGAAGAAACTGTTCGCCAATCCGAACGACAAGGCATATCAATAACAAAGGGATCATTGGGGAACGATGGGTCTGAACTGGGGGATTTTCCTTGAGGACGCCCCCTTTGGGGGCGTCAAGTATTACCAGTGGCTGCTGGACGGCTTCCTGAACACCACCGCCCTGTTCCTCTGCGCTTGGGTGGTGGCCTTCGTCGCCGGTTCCGCGGTCGGCGTGTTCCGCACCCTGCCCAATCGCCTCCTGCGCCTACTTGGGACCGTCTATGTCGAGATTTTCCGGAACATCCCCCTGCTGGTGCAGTTTTTCCTGTGGTATGCGGTAATGCCGGAGATCCTGCCCCGCTCCGCCGGCATCTGGGTGAAGCGGATCGATCCGCCGGTGCAATTCTTCATCCTATCGGTGATTTGCCTGGGGCTGTTCACCGGCGGGCGCCTGGCGGAACAGGTCAGGAGCGGCATTGAAGCCCTTTCCGGCGGCCAGCGCAAGGCCGGGCTGGCCCTCGGCATGACCTTGGCCCAGACCTACCGTTACATCCTGATGCCCAACGCCTACCGCATCATCATGCCGCCGCTGACCTCGGAGACGCTCAACCTTATCAAGAATTCGGCGGTCGCCTCCTCCATCGGGCTGATCGAATTGACTTTCCAGGCCTACCGGCTGCTCGACTACTCGGCCAATTCCTACGAGTCCTTCATCGCCATCACCCTGGCCTACGTCTTCCTCTGCCTAGCCATCTTGACCTTAATGCGTTTCATTGAGCGACGCATCCGGGTGACGCCGGCCGCCAGGAGCCGGGCATGATCGACATCGACTGGACGCTGATTCGCGACACCCTGCCGTTGCTGGCGCGGGGGGGTCTCCTCACCCTGGAGATAACCGCCGCCGCCGTGGCGCTCGGGATGCTCTTGGGGATGGCCCTAGCCGTGGCCGCCATCTCGCCGTTGCTCCCGCTTCGCTGGCTCGCCATGCTGTACGTCAACGTCTTCCGGTTGATCCCGCTGGTCATGATCCTGGCCTGGTTCTACCTCGTCGTGCCGCAGGTGGTGTCCAACCTCCTCGGCCTTAAGCCCGACACCGACATCCGGCTGATCTCGGCCGTGACCGCCTTCGTGATTTTCGAGGCCGCCTTCTACGCCGAGATTTTCCGGGCCGGCCTGAACAGCATCCCCCGGACGCAGGGCAAGGCGGCTCTGGCCCTGGGCATGACCCGGGGCCAGGCCCTGCGGCTGGTGCTCCTCCCCCAGGCGTTCCGCAACATGACGCCCATCCTGTTGACCCAAAGCATCATCATTTTCCAGGACAGCTCCCTGGTATACCTCTTGGGACTGGGGGATTTTTTCCGCCACGCCACCAACATCGGCAAAACCAATGGCTATTATCCCGGCATGGTTCTTTTCGCCGGCGCCGTTTATTTCGTCGTCTGTTTCCTGGCTTCGCAGACGGTCGACTGGCTGAAGCGGCGGGTGACGGTGCGGAAGGCGAGGGCCTGATCCATGATCACCATAAAGGACATTTCCAAGTGGTACGGGCATTTCAAGGTGCTGGACGGCTGCTCCACTCATGTCGACAAGGGCGAGGTAGTGGTGATTTGCGGGCCGTCCGGCAGCGGCAAGTCAACCTTGATCCAGACCGTGAACGGCCTGGAGCCGATCCAGCGGGGCGAGATAATCGTCAACAACACCGTGGTCAACGGCTACAACACGAATCTGGCCAAGCTCCGAGCCCATGTCGGCATGGTGTTCCAGCACTTCGAGCTCTTCCCCCACCTCACCATTCTGCGCAACCTAGTGCTGCCGCAGGTCAAGGTGCTGCGGCGGACGCGAGAGGAGGCCACGGAAAAAGCCAACATCCTGCTGGAGCGGGTGGGGCTCCTGGCCCATTCCCACAAGCATCCCGGTCAGCTTTCGGGCGGCCAGCAGCAGCGGGTGGCCATTATCCGCGCCCTGTGCATGGACCCGGTGGCCATGCTGTTCGACGAACCCACCAGCGCCCTGGATCCCGAAATGATCAAGGAGGTGCTGGACGTCATGGTGGAGTTGGCGAACGAGGGCATGACCATGATGGTGGTCACCCACGAGATGGGCTTCGCGCACAAGGTGGCGCACCGAGTGGTGTTTATGGATGAAGGGCGGATCATGGAGGACACCCCGAAGGACGAATTCTTCGCCAACCCGAAGACCGACCGGGCCAAAGATTTCCTCGACAAGATACTTTCGCATTGTTAGCCTCGGCGGGTTTTCGCCTTGACGCCGAACGCGGGGCGGCTATAATCCCCTCCGCGTTGATTTGGTTCCGGATTGGGATGGATATTGAACCGGCGCCGCCTCCGGGCGGCGGCCGCGAAGAAGACAAGGAAGACGGTCATGCCCAAGAACACCAAGAAATCCGAGCGCGACGCCCTGTTGAAAGAGCGGCGCAAGGTCCGCCGCGGGAACGCCGCCCAGAAGGCGGCCAAGCGCCCGGTCAAGCGCGCCAATGTTGGTACACATCCGCACCGCCGCACCGCCGCCCTCCGGGCCAGGAAGCGGGCGTAGCCGCCGCCTTCCGGAATTTTGCCGCGGCTTCCCAGGCACGCCGTCCCGTGACGGCGTGCCTGATGCTGTTTATGCCGGGAGGCTTGCAAATCCTGGAGATCCCCTTGCCGGCTTGCGGCATTTCCGGCCCACGCATGGATCTGGCGGCGGTTCACGCCTTGGGTTTCTTCCTGAGATAGTCATCGATGGCGGCCCGCAGGCCATCGGTCGCCAGGTTGGAGCAGTGCATTTTGGCCGGTGGCAGGCCATCCAGGGCGGCGGCCACGTTGTCGCGGGTCAAGGCCAGGGCCTCGTCAATGGTTTTGCCCCGGGCCAATTCGGTCATAACCGAACTGGTCGCGATAGCGGCGCCGCAACCCAG
>JAISYD010000197.1 GCA_031270145.1 Planctomycetota bacterium | reverse complement strand
TTTTTTTGTTTATGCCGGGCCGGGCGCGGCTTTGACGGTTAAGGAAGCACAGCCATGAAAAAATGTCCGCCGCTTTATCCGCTTCTCCTGCTTTTCGCCTTGGGGCTGGCCGGCTGCTCCGGGACCGGCGGCCAGTCCGCCGCCAAACCGGCCGATGAAAGCGATCCGCCCGACCTGCTGGTGAAAAACGCGGTGGAAACCCGTACCAGCCTGTCCAGCCTGGCCGGCAAGGGCGTCATGCGCATCGTCGACCGGCCCAACCGCTTCGGCCTCACCGTCAACGCCGATGTGCTGGCCGACGATTCCGATCGCCTCCGCATCCGGGCCGACAAGCTGGCCGGAACCATCCAGGCCTTCGACGTGGTGAAGCTCGGGGACGACATCGGCTTTTACGTCCCGTCGCAAAACACCCTGTACCACGGCAAGGTGGACGAATTGCGCCATCTCGCCTTCCGCTTCGATCCGGACGAGGTGCTCCGCCAGATGCTAAGGCCCGACACCTCGCTCCTGCTGCGGCGCTGGCGCCACGCCGCCGCGCCGGCCGGCGAGGCCAAGGAGACGCTGGCCATGGAGGAGGACGTCCCCGGCAACCGCCCGCGCCTCCGGCTGACCCTGGATCGCCGCACCGGCCGCATCGCCTCCCTGGCCCAGCTTGACGCCGGCGGCAGGCCGGTCATGATCCGGACTTACGGCGACTACCGCGGCCTCGACGGCATCGGAGCCCGGAACTCCGGCCCGGTTTTTCCCTACCTGATTTCCTTCAGCTGGCCGGGCGACAACCGGCTGATGGAAATGCATTTCAAGACGGTGGAAGGAAACGCCGTGGTGCTGGACGAGGACTTCGACATCGCCGCCTCGGCCAACACCCGCTACCTGCCGCTCTCCCAGGCCGACATGGAATCCGACATCTCCGAACTGCCGACGGCGGCCCCGGGACAGGCGTTGGCAAACCTGGCGTCGCCCTGACGGCCAAGGCGAAGACCACCAGCCATGCAGAAAAGAATCCTCCGGGCCATTGCCGTCACCGCCTGCCGGCGCCACCGATTGATTTTGGCCGTCGCCCTCGGCCTCACCGTCGCCTCCTGGCTCCCGCCCCTGTTCAGCCATCTCTGGGGAGGGTTGCACGCGCCCTTCGACCTGGCCGCCATGCTGCCGCGGGACGTGCCGGCGGCGCGCGACTTCACCCGCGCCATCGTCGATTTCGAGTCGGTGGACGAGGCGGTGGTGGTGTTCCGGCTGGGCGGGCCGGGGGAGCGCGAACCCGGGGCGGCCGAGTTGGAGCGCCGCCCGGAATTGGCGTCCGAGCCGGCGCGGCTGGAGCGCCGCCGGGCGCGGGAACGCCATGTCGCGGCGGCCGGGCGGCTGGCCGACGCCCTGGTCGGGCGGCTGCTGGCCGACCCCCGGATCAGCGGGGCCTTTTGCCGCAAATTCCGCCAGGAGGACAAGGATTACCTGCTTTACGAGGCTATCCCCTCCTATGGCCTTCTCATGTTGGGCGACGACGAAATAGATCGGGTCAAGGAACTCATGACCCCCGAGGCCATCCGCCGCTCCGTGGCCTCGCTCAAGGCCAAGCTGGTCGGAGTCATGTCCGGCGCCCTGGCCATGGACGAATGGCTGCTCATGGACGCCATCGGCCTGGGGCCGGTCTTCCAGCGGGCCATGGAGCGTTACGGGGTGGCGGGCGCCGACGGCCAGGCGAACGGCGGCTACCTGGTCGACCGGGAAGCCACCATGCTTATCGCGGTCATCCAGCCGGACCGCCCGGCCCAGAGCATCGAATTCGCCATGGGCGTCTCGGCCGACATCCGGGCCGCCGCGGCCGAGCTGTACGACCAACTGATCCCGCCGGCCGCCCGCGATTCCATCCAGGTGGAATTCGGCGGCGGCTACGAGGCGGCGGTCGGCTACACCCGGCATGTCAACTCCAACCTCGCCTACACCCTCGCCACCAGCCTGATCGGGGTGCTGGCCATTTTCGGCCTGATTTTCCGCCGGGCGGGCGTGCTCCTGTATATCGGCACGCCATTGGTCATGGTGGTGTCCTGGTCCATCGGGATCGGCTGGCTGATGTACGGGCAGTTGAACCTGATTTCCGCCAGCTTCGCCGCCGTCCTGGTGGGGCTTGGCATTGATTACGCCATCCATATCTACAACCGCTACATCGGCGAACGCTCCCGGGGGGGCGAACTCGAGGAGGCGTTCGTCATCGCCATCGAAAACACCGGCTGGGGGGTGATCATCGGCATGGTCACCACCGCCATCGCCTTCCTTTCCCTCGGCGCGACCCGATTCAGCCAATTGGCCGAGTTCGGCGTCCTGGCCGGCGTCGGCATATTCCTTTCCGCCCCGGTGATGCTTTTCGTCCTGCCGGCCCTGCTGGTCTGGCGCTACCGGGAGGGAGGCGAGCGCCCGGCCTCGCTGAAGCCGCTCAGCCTGGGACTGGATGGCCTGGGGCGGCTGATCGACCGGCGGCCCTGGCCCTTTGCCGTCGTCGTCGCCGTCCTCCTGGCGGTCAGCGGCTGGCGGCTCGCGTTTTACCCCGGCTCAATCCGCTTCGACGAGCGGGTGGCCAGCCTCCGGCCCCCGGAGCGGGTGTTCGAGCTCGCGGGGGAAATCGCCCGCGCCTTTTCCAACCGGAACCCCAATATGCTCATGCTCCTGGCCTACGGCGACGACGAGGCGGCGGCGGTGGAGGAGGCGGCGCGGCTGCAGGACATCTGCGCCAAAATGGAAAAGCCGCCGCCCGGCGGCGGCGAGCCGCTCCTGCTGGCGCACGAATCGTTCCTCCGCTACCTGCCGCCGCCGTCGGTCCAGCGCCGCATGCTGAAAGCCATCCGGGAGGCCGATCTGCCGCGGGCGGCGGCCGACTTCAGGCGGGCGCTGGACGAGGAAGGGCTGGACGAGGAGTATTTCGCCTTCACCTTCGCCCTGCTGGAGGAGCATCGGAAGCGCGCCGAGGCCGATCTCGTCGTGTTGCCCTCGGACCTGGCGGAGACGCCGCTCTGGCGCTACATCAAGCGCTTTGTTTCGCGGCGCCGGCGGCAAATCGACCTGCGGTCCGCCTTGCCGGCCGATCTCCGCTTTCCGATCCGGCTGGCGGCGCCGGCGGTGGATCGCGGCGAAACCGCCAGAGCCCCCGCCGGCGCGGAGTTTGATCGCGGGGGCCTGCTCGCCCTTTACCACGCGCCCGATCTCGCCTGGGGGGAGCGGGTCAAGCGGGTCACGGTTTTCGAGCCGTCCGGCTGGGCGGTGAAGATTTCCGTCTATCCGCCGCCCAGGTCCGCCGGGACGGGAGAGCCGCTGATTGACGACGCCTGGCTGGCGGCGGTCCGCAAACGCCTCGGCGTCGAGGCCGGCGGCGGCCGGGCCATCCTCGCCGGCATGCCAATCCTTGCCCACGAATTGGCGGAGATCGTCATAAACGACTTCCGGCGGGTATCGCTGGCGGTGTTCGGCATCTGCGCCCTGGCGATCCTGGCCTTCTTCATCCGCCATCCCCAACGCTTCCTCTGGAGTCTTTCCCCCATTCTCATCGGCATGGTTCTGCTGGCCGGATTCATGAGCCTGACCGGCCTGACCCTCAATTTCGTCAACACCCTGGTCATCCCCATCCTGATCGGTCTAGGCGTCGACAACGGCATCCACATGAGCGAGCGCTTCTTCGAGTCCGGCCGCGACGTGCGGGTCATTGTGTCCGACACCGGGCGGGCGCTGGTCGTCACCGCCCTCACCGATTTCGCCGGCTTCGGTTCCCTGGCGATCAGCGGTTACGAGGGGGTGGCCAGCATGGGGCGGCTTTTCATCGTGGCGCTGGGGTTGGTGCTGGCCGCCAGCCTGTTGGCCACCCCGGCCCTGTTGCGGATCTTCTACCGGAGGGAGCGAGCATGAGCGCCTTCAACCAGCAAAGGGACGCCGGCCGGCCGAGCTTCCGGGTGGAGGTGGCGACCCGGGACGCCGAGACCGACATCGAGGCCAAAAACGCCCTGCGCGATCTCCAGGAATACGGGTTGCGGGAACTCGCCAACGCCAGATCCCTGAAAATCTACGCCTTCAGCGGCGCCCTGAGCCACCGGGACGCGGATCGCCTGGCCGGCGAACTCCTCACCGATCCGGTGGTGGAGATGTTCTCGGTCAACCAGCCGATCTTCCCCGAGCGCGGCAAACTGGAGCACCTGGTGGAAATAGCCCGCCGGCCCGGGGTGATGGAACCGTCCGAGGCATCGATCCTCAAGGGCATGGCGGAGCTCGGCTGCCAGGTCGACCGGCTCCGGCTCGGGCGCCGCTATATCTTCAACGGCCCGGTGTCCAAAAACGTCCTCTATACCGCCGTCGCCCGCGTCCTGGCGAATCCGGTGATTGAGCAGGTGAGCATCGACGGCGCCCTCAACCTGCTGGACGACGGCAACAACCGCCCTTTCCGGGACCGCCGGGTAATCGATATCGTCAACCTCGGCGAGGCGGATTTGGACAATTTGTCGAAAACCGGCCAATTTTACCTCTCGCCCGAGGAAATGCGGGCCGTCCAGGCCCATTTCGCCGCCCTCGGGCGCAACCCCGCCGACGTCGAGCTGGAAACCATCGCCCAGGCCTGGAGCGAGCATTGCAGCCACAAGACCTTCCGGGGCAAAGTGCGCCACCGGGAGGGCGACGCTCCGGCCGAGAGCATCGGCAACCTGCTGAAATCCACCATCATTCAAACCACCCGCGAACTCAACCGCCCCTGGTGCTGGTCGGTGTTCGAGGACAACTCCGGGGTGGTCGACTTCAACGGCGACTATGGCATCGCCTTCAAGGTCGAGACTCACAACCATCCCTCGGCCATCGAACCCTACGGCGGCGCCGGAACCGGCCTGGGCGGGGTAATCCGCGATCCCCTGGGGACCGGCCTGGGCGGCAAGCCCATCCTCAACACCGACGTCTTCTGTTTCGGTCCGCCCGATCTGCCGCCGGACGACGCGCCTCCCGGCGCCCCGCATCCGCTGCGCGTCCTCAAGGGGGTGGCGGCCGGAGTCCGCGACTACGGCAACCGCATGGGCATACCCACCGCCAACGGAGCCATCTGCTTCGACCGGCGCTTCACCGGCAATCCCCTGGTGTTCTGCGGCAACCTGGCGCTGATCCCCCGCGGCATGGCGGCCAAGCGCAGCCCCAAAACCGGCGACGTCGCCCTGGTGGTGGGCGGCCGTACCGGCCGCGACGGCATCCACGGCGCCACCTTCTCCTCGGTGGAATTGCACGACAAGTCGGAGGCGGTGTCGTCGGGGGCGGTGCAGATCGGCAATCCCATCGAGGAAAAGAAGGTCGTGGACTTCCTGCTCAGCGCCCGCGACGCCGGACTGTATTCCTGCATCACCGATTGCGGCGCCGGCGGCCTGTCCTCCGCCCTGGGCGAAATGGGCGCGGAATGCGGGGTGCGGGTCGAGCTCGACCGGGTGCCCCTCAAGTACGACGGCCTCAGCCACGCCGAGATCTGGATCAGCGAGGCCCAGGAACGCATGGTCATCGCCTGCGACCCGGCCAACCTGCCGGCCCTGGGCGAACTGGCCAGGATTGAGAACGTGGAGATCGCCCGGATCGCCGACTTCACCGGCGACGGCCGGCTGACCCTTTGTTTCCACGGCATCCAGGTGGCGCAATTGGATATGGACTTCATCCACCGCGGGATCCCCATGCCGGAGCGCGAGTCGGAATGGCGCGCCCCGGATCTCCGGGAGCCGGAGCCGATTCCGGACGAGAATTACTCCCGCGCCCTGACGGCGCTCCTGTCGTCCTGGGACATCTGCTCCAAGGAATGGGTCATCCGCCAGTATGATCACGAGGTGCAGGGCGGCTCGGTGGTCAAACCCCTGGTGGGACGGGACAACGACGGCCCGGGCGACGCCGCCGTCGTCGTCCCCATCCTCGGCGACCCGACCGCCATAGCCGTGGCGAACGGAATAAAGCCCCGCTTTTCGGACATCGATCCCTACTGGATGGCGGCGCTGGCCATCGACGAGGCGCTGCGCAATCTGGCAGCGGTCGGAGCGCCGGTGGACCGGGCCGTCCTCCTTGATAATTTCTGCTGGGGCAACTGCAACAAGCCGGATCGGCTGGGCGGCTTGGTGCGGGCGGCCCGGGCCTGCCGCGACATGGCGCTGGCCTACGGTACGCCGTTCATCTCCGGCAAGGATTCGCTGAATAACGAATACGCCTCGGGGGACGACACGGTTTCCATTCCCGGGACCCTCCTGATCAGCGCCCTGTCGGTCATGCCCGACTGCCGCCTGGCCGTAACCATGGACGCGAAAAAGGCCGGCAACCACCTCTATTTGGTCGGCCCCACCCGGAATGAACTCGGCGGATCGCATTATTACGCCCTCCGGGGGGAACTGGGGGCCAACATTCCCAAGGTAAAACCGGAACTAGGGTTAAGAATTTTCCAGGCCGTCAACCAGGCTACCCGGACCGGCCTGGTCGCGGCTTGCCACGATTGCTCCGAGGGCGGCTTCGCGGTGGCGGCGGCGGAAATGGCCTTCGCCGGCGGCTTTGGCATCGAGGCGGATGTTTCCCTCCTGCCGGTCGAGGGCGAGGCGGGGCCGGCCGCCCGCCTGTTCGCCGAATCCCCCAGCCGGCTGCTCCTTGAAGTCGAAGAGGCCAAGGCGGCCGGGTTGGAGGGGATATTCGACCAGGCCGGCATCCCTTACGCCAGGGTGGGGGGCATTACCGCCCAGCCCCGCCTCGTCCTGCTGGACGACGGGCAAAAGCTGATCGATGTTGATGTCGGCAAGCTGAAAACGGCTTGGTTGAGCCCGCTTCCCGGCATCCTGTAGGGGATATCCGAATTCCGTTTCCGGCGATTCCCGCTTGCCATTCTCCGGGGGCGGTGTAGAATGGAAATTGGCTTGGCGTCGGATTGCCGAACTGGGAGGGATCAAGCATGGGCGTGTTCAAAGCGTACGATGTCAGGGGCACCTATCCGGATCAGGTGAACGAGACGCTGTTCGAGGCCATCGGCCAGGCGGCCGCGCAGGTGCTCAAGTGCAAGTTGGCGGTGGTCGGGCGCGATATGCGCGAATCCGGCGTCGCCCTTTCCCAGGCCATGATCCGCGGCCTGGTCAAGGCCGGGGTCGACGTCATCGACATAGGCATGGCCTCCACCCCCATGGTTTACTTCGCCACCGTCTTTTTTAAGGCCTCGGCCGGGGTGCAGATCACCGCCAGCCACAACCCCGCCGCCTACAACGGCTGTAAATGGTGCCGGGAGGAGGCCATCCCGGTGGCGTCGGACAGCGGCCTGGCGGAGATCGGCAAGCTCGCCGCAAGAAACGTCTTCACCCAGGCCGCCAAACCCGGGACGGTGCGCAACGAGGATGTGGCCAGCGAATACCGGGCCAACCTCCTCAAATACGCCGCCGGCATCAAACCCCTGACCATGGTGGTGGACGCCGGGAACGGGGTGATGGGCAGTTTCCTCCCCCGCCTTTTTGAAAAACTCCCCTGCGAACTCATCCCCATGTATTTCGAGCCGGACGGCCGCTTCCCGAACCACGAGGCGAATCCCATCAAGACGGAAAACCTGCGCGACCTGGTGGCCAAAGTGCGGGAATCGGGGGCCGATCTCGGGGTCGCCTTCGACGGCGACGGGGATCGCAGCGCCTACGTGGACGAGCGCGGCGAGATTATCCCCGCCGATTTCATCACCGCCCTGCTGGCCGGCGAGATGCTGGCGCGGGATCCCGGCGCCACCATCTTCTACGATCTCCGGAGTTCCAAGGCCTGCAAGGAGGAGGTGGAGCGGCTGGGCGGGACGGCCAAGATGTGTCGGGTCGGCCATGCCTTCATCAAGGCGATAATGCGCGAAGAAAAGGCCATTTTCGCCGGCGAGCTTTCCGGGCATTTTTATTTTCGCGATTTGAACTACACCGACAACGCCGAAATGGCGATGCTGTCGGTTCTGACCGCCCTGTCGAAAAGCGGCAAAAAACTCTCGGAGCTCATCGCCCCCTTCCGAAAATATTTCGCCACCGGCGAGATCAACTTCGTGGTTTCGGACGCCGCCGCCGTACTTGCCCAACTCGAGGAGCGCTATAAGCCTTTGGCCAGGGAAAGCAGCCATCTCGATGGCCTGTCGCTCTATTTCAACGATTACTGGATGAATATCCGCGTCTCCAACACCGAGCCGGTCCTCCGTCTCAACCTGGAGGCCGACAGCGCCGCCCGCCGCGACCAGGCCCTGGCCGAGGTTGAAAAAGCCATCGGCGGAAAAAGGGAATAGCCGCGGGCGGGGGAGGGCGGGCTCAACCGCCGCCGGCCAGAAGCTCCAGCGCCCTCCGCCTGACGCCCGACAGGGCCGGCGCGGCCGGGTCGCGCCTAGCGGCGGTTTTCCCCAAATCAAGGCAGGCAAGTACGCGCGCCGGGCGCCGACTCAGGATCGCCAGGCGGTTGGCCGCCGCCAGCGCCTCGTCCAGCTCGTGGGTCACAAAAAGGATGGGGCAGCGGCGCTCCCGGCGGATCGCCAGGAGTAAATCAAGCATCTCCAGCCTGAGGCCGGGATCGAGCGATTTGAAGGGTTCGTCCAGCAGCAACAGGCCGCAGTGGAAATGCAGCGCCCGGGCCATGGCCACGCGTTGGCGCATGCCGCCCGAGATTTCGTCCGGATAGCGTTCGGCGAACCCTTCCAGGCCAACCCGCCGGATCAAGTCCGCCGCCTCGCCGGCTTCGGCCGCCTCGCCGGCCGCAGCGATGTTTTCCGCCACGGTGAGCCAGGGCAGCAGGCGATCCTCCTGAAAAAGATACCCCACCCGCGCGCCGCCGGTCTCAACCCGCCCGGCCCCGGGGCGGAGCAGGCCGGCCGCGAGATTCAGGAGCGTGGTCTTGCCGCAGCCGGAGGGACCGGCCAGGGCCAGGATTTCATCCCTCCCCACTTCCAAATCCACCCCGTCCAGGACCGGGAGATCGCCAAAGCTTTTGCGTAAGCCGGAAATCTTGAGCGTCATCGCGCCCTCCCCGTCGCCGGTCCGCGCAGGAGCAGCCCGGCCAGCCCGGCCAGCAACCAATAGGCGGCCAGCAACGCCAGCGTCCAGGCCGCCACCGACTCGGGCTCCAGGTTGAGGCGGGCGTCGGCGATGGCCCCGCCGACGCCGGTGCTGGTGGTGAGGACCTCGCCCATGACCACCGCCTTCGTTCCGATGCCGATGGCGACGCGGACGCCGGCCCGGAAATGGGGCAGGATGGAGGGGATGACAATCAGGCGGCACAATTTGCCGCGGGAAAAGCGGTACACCCGGCCCATCGCCAGCAGCTTGGGATCGACGGCGCCGCAGCCCTCCATGACGCCGACCGCCACCGCCGGCAGGGAGGCGACGGCGACGATGAACACGCTGGGCCGGCCGTTAAAGCCGAACCAGATTAGGGCAAGGATCAGCCAAGACACCGGCGGCACCGCCTGGGCCAGCCCGATGAGCGGGGACAGCAGCTTCCGGAGGCGGGGGAAGCGGCCGGCCGCGGCGCCGAGCAGGATGCCGCCCGCGATTCCGATTCCGAGGCCGGCCAGAAGTCGGAGCAGCGTGAGGCCAAGGACGGCAAGGTTTTCCGGGCGGGAAAATATGGCCCACAACCTTGCCGCCGTCGCGAAAACGCCGGGAACCAGCAAGGGGGGATAGAAAAAGGCCAGCAGGCTCCAAACCGCCAGGACAAGAAGGGCGGGCGGCAGGTTAGCGCCGATAAAACGCTTCATCGGGCATCCCGCCTCCGCCAGACGGATCGGCCGGGACGCCCAGGATCCGCAGGTACGCGTTGACCTCCCCGGCGGCGTCCGCCGCTGTCCGGTAGCGCAGCCCCAGGCGGGGCACGGCCATTTCCACCAGGTCTCCCCGCAGGCCCAAATGCCGAGCCGCCAGCCGGCCGGCTTCCGCCGGATGCGCAAGCGTCCAGGCGAGCGCGGCGGCGTATTCCTCCTCGAAGCGGCGGACAAATTCGGGCTTGGCGTCGATGAAGGCGGCCAGGCCGCCAAAACCCAGGCTGGGCAGGTCGGCGCCGGCCCCCCGCTCCCGCCGCCATTCATCCTCGAAGTCGGCGACGACGCGCAGCGCCGGGTTTCCCGCCAGGGCGGCGGTAATTTGCGGCTCCAGCAGGACCGCCAGCCCGATGCGGCCAAGCGAAAGCAGCTGGGTCGTCTCCGCCGCCGCCGCCGTGACGATTTCCACGTCCCGGCCGGGCGTCAGCCCGGCCCGGCCGAGAAAGTGCCGGAGCAGCGTCCCCGGCGGCGAGGCGGGGGAAGGGGCGTAGACGGTTTTGCCCCGGAGGTCGGTCCAACCGCCTATTCCCGGGTCGGTCGCCAACAGGGCGATGCCGCCCCAAGTGTTGACGTTGGTCAGCCGCAGTTTTACGCCCTTGGCCAGGAGCCTGGCCGCCAGGGTGAGCGGCAGGGTGAACAATTGGTGTTCGCCGCCCTGGACCAGAGCCAGCAGTTGTTCGGGTCCGGTCCACAAGTCGGTTTCGATTTCGGCCATATCGGCCAGGGCGCCGGACTCGATCAGGCGGAGAACCGGGAGGGCGGACGGGGCGCGCGACAGGCCAAGGCGGAGGCGCAACATTTCCCCGGCCGGGGACAGCCGAATCGCGGCCAGCAGGAAAAGCGCGAAAAAACCGGGCAATCTCGTGGGGCGCCTCCCTTATCGGTTGGAGCGCCGGCCGCCCAGCAACCCCAGGCGGTAGGCCCAATAGAGCATGGTCATGAGACTGGCGATGGCGGCGGCGACATAGGTGAGGGCGGCGGCGTTCAGAACCGCCGACACGCCTCTGGCCTCGACGCCGGCGGCCACCACGCCGTGGGACGCGAGCGCCCGCTTGGAACGGGCGGAGGCGTCCAGTTCCACCGGCAGGGTGATCAACTGGAAGAGGAACACCAGCCCGAAAAGGCCCAGGCCGATTTTGGCCAGGCCGAGCGAGCCTATGGCCAGGCCGAT
>JAISYD010000167.1 GCA_031270145.1 Planctomycetota bacterium | reverse complement strand
GAATGCGGCAGCCGGGCCGGCCGCTCCACCAGGGCCAATGTGCGGGTCGCCGGCTGGCGCCAGTCCTCCGGCGCCCTGTGGCGGCCCGGGCTGAAGGTAATGGTCGCGGCGCCGGCCCTTTATTTCGACAACGCCGAACTGGTCGTTTCCTCGCTCCGCTTCACTTTTTCCGATGGCGACGGGACGGTGACGGAACTGGAACTGACCCGGCCCGACGCCTACCTGGACAGCCAGGCCGGCGAGGTGGAGGAGGATCCGGATGAGCTCTGACCCGTCCTTCTTCGTCCGCCTGCTGGAGCCCTTGCGCCGGCGCGTCGCCATGCTGGTCCGAAGGGCCGTCATCGACGTCGTCAAAGACGAAAACCCGGTCCAGGCGATTCAGTTGAAGCTTTTCAAAAACGAAATCAGGCAAGGCGTGGAGCGCATCCAGGAATACGGCTTCACTTCGGTCCCGCTTCCAGAAGGCCAAGCCGTTGAAATTTGCGTCGACGGAGAGCCGGGACACGGCTTGGTCATCGCCACCGACGATCGGCGATACCGGCCGCGGAATTTGGCGCCCGGCGACGTGATGCTTTACACCAATAAGAATCCGGAGGCCGCCCATCACATCCATTTCGACGCGGCAACCCGGACGATCACCATCCGGGCGCGGGCGATCCGAATCGAAGCGGACGAGGGGATCGACATCGCCGCCGGCGCGAACGTCAATATCACGGGCGCGGAAATCCATTTGAACGATTGAGGAAAGGTTATGCCGGGAGTCCATCGACAGGGCGACGAAACGCAGGGACACGGCTGCTGGCCGCCGCAAGTGCCGTCGTCCTGGTCTCCGAACGTGTTCGCCAACGGCAAGCCGATTGTCCGCCAGGGAGATTCGCGGACGCCCCATACCTGCCCGGACATCCCGGAAACGCACGGGGCGACATACACGGGGGACAGCTCGGTCTTTGTAAACGGAAGACCTATTCAGATACGGGGAAGTTCCCTGTCCTGCGGCGACCATGCGTTCGCCTGTTCCGGAAATGTTTTCGCGGAGCTGCTATGAACGGCGACATCGCGATTGTTTGGGACGTCAACCACGGGGAGTTTTCGCTGACCGCCGACGGCGGCGACCTCTTGACCGATCCCGGCCTGGAAACGGCCGTCATCGTGTCGCTCTTTTCCGACGCCCGGGCGGGCGAACACGACGAACTGCCGGCGACGGAGACGGAGCGCCGCGGCTGGTGGGGCGGCGATTTCGAGGAGACGCCGTTCGGTTCCAAACTGTGGCTGCTCAGCCGGGAAAAGCAGATGCGAAGCGTCGTGGCCCGGGCGGAGGAATACGCGACCGCCGCCCTGGCCTGGATGAAAAAGGATCGGGTGGCGTTGGCCGTCAAGGCGACGGGAACAATTCCCCGTCCCGGCTGGCTCCATCTGCAAGTGGAAATAACCCGGCCGGACGGCCGGAACCTGAATCTCAAATATGACTACAACTGGCGGGCGCAGGAAGCGAGGGCGATAGAAAATGCCGTTTGACCGTCCAACCCTTCAACAAATCGACGACAGAATCCGGAACGACATCGCCGGCCGGATGCGGATCAACAACACGGCCCGGACGGCTTCGCTTTTCCGGCGGTCGGTCGTGGCCGTGCTTTCCCGGGTGTACGCGGGATCCTGCCATCTGCTGTACGGCTTCCTGGCCTGGCTGGCCAGGCAAAGGTTCGCGCATTCGATGGAAGGCGAATTCTTGGACGCGGAAGGGCTGACGTACGCCCTTCCGCGCAAGCCGGCCGATTTCGCCGTTGGCCAAGCCGTCTTTAGCGGGGCGGACGGCGCAACCATCCCCGCCGGGACGCTTTGCCAAAACGATGATCGCCGGCAATACCGGGTGGCGGCGGCAATTCCGGCGGCGGGCGGGACAGGAGCGGCAACGTTCCAGGCGGTCGAAGCCGGCGCCGGCGGCAATCTCCAGCCAGGCTCGGCGCTCCGGCTGGTTACCCCGATCGCCGGCGTCCAGGGCGGGCTTACGGTCGGGGTTGACGGCTTTCGGGGCGGCGTGGACATGGAGGGCGACGACAGCTACCGCGAACGCATCCTTGACCGCAAGCGCGAGCCTCCACATGGCGGGAGCAAACACGACTACGAACAATGGGCGCTGCAGGTGCCGGGCGTAACCCGCGCCTGGTGCCTGCCGCTTCGGATGGGCGAGGGGACGGTCGGCCTGATGTTCGCCCGCGACGGCGACGCCTCGATATTGCCGGCCGAGGAGCAATGCCGGGAAGTGTTCGACCACATCGAGCCCTTGCGGCCGGTGACGGCGAAAGTGTACGTCTTTCCTCCCGTGGAGAAGCCTGTCGACATCACGGTCAAGCTCTCGCCGGATGCCGCTTCGAATCGCGAGGCGGTTGTCGCGGAATTGCGGGATTTCGTCATCCGCGAAGGGGCGCCCGGCGTGACGCTTCGGGTGTCGCGGATATCGGAGGCCATCAGTTCGGCGGTCGGCGAGCATCATCACTATCTTGAAATGCCGGCGAACGACATTCCAGTCGCGGAGAACGAATTGCCGGTTTTGGGCCTTGTGACCTTTGTGGACAATCCGAATGGATAGGCATGGCGCGGCCGACTACCGCGAACAACTTTGGCAACTTATGCCCCGCGGCCTCGCCTGGTCGCGGAAACCTGACGGCGAAGAAGATCGCCTTCTGGCCGGCCTGGCCGAGGAACTGGCGCGAATGGACGCCAGGGCGATTGAGCTTTGCCTGAAAGAGTTCTACGCCATCTCGACGCGGGAACTTCTGCCCGACTGGGAAATCGAG
>JAISYD010000053.1 GCA_031270145.1 Planctomycetota bacterium | reverse complement strand
TTTGCTTCCCTATCGCCCTAAGCGGGGCGGGATGGCCTCGCATCAGCCATCATTCCAGCCATTATCCTCCACTGCCCGACAGGAAGGCATACCGCCCAAGATTGTAGGTGAGATTCCGCAGACCTATCGTCGTTCGCGCCCGCTTCATCCCAATGCAGCGCATAAGCAAATTGCCCGCCTTGGACAGCGGGGAAGCTCCTTCCCAGACGCGGACCGCCGCCAGAGGTTGACGACCGCGAGGTGATTTGCTTATGCCTCCTGCAAGAATGGCTTGGCTTCGATTCCGACTTCTCTTTCTACAAATGGTTTGAAAACAACCAGACCAGGTGCGACTTTTCCCCGAGAAGGCTTTCGCGGCAGAATTGGGCCGACCGCAGAACGCTCCTCACCCCACTCTTGGAACGCCTGGCGGGCGCGTTCGCTGAAATGAATGGAGACGACGATGAGGAAGAGCCCCCCCCCTTTTCATCATAGACTCCCATCCGGTGGATGTCTGCCGTCCGATCCGGGAACGGAAAAAAGTCAGACTCGACGGCATGGCTAAGAAAGGCTATTGTTCCTCCCTCAAGCGCTGGTTTATCGGTCTGCGAGAGCATCTGGTGTTCACTCCTGACGGCCGTATCGCTTTCATGCTCCAGCTTGAGGGCAATCGCCATGACGTTCAAGGTCTGTACGCCTGTTTTGAAACCGCCTTTCGAGGTTGCCTGCCGGCGGACAACGGCTACTGGCCGAAGCAGGACAAGCGTCTGGAGCTTGAAGAGCATTTGGATAACCGTCATCGCCTGTACCCGCGGCAACCAGAAATTCCGTCACACGCCAGGCGATGCGGCGTTATTGAAAAAGCATCGACCACACTTGGAGCGCTTCATCGGTCTGTTCGACCGGCAGTTCAATGCAACAAGAACGCAATGCCGGAATTTCAGAAACTATGTCGCAAGAAGATGGACCAAGGCGATGGCACATAATACGTCGAGGTTTATCAACAAAAAAACGCTTGACCCCTCAACTCAGTGGCGCATTTGAGGAAAGTCAGTTAAACCGGAGCAATGCATTATTATTCTTTTCCCCGTGAGCATTGGCGAAGCCTTCGCACGAACAATCCGCTCGAAAGGCTGAACCGGGAGATTCGCCGCCGGACCCGGGTAGTGGGCGCCTTCCCCGATGGCCAGAGTGCCTTGATGTTCGTCTGTGCGCGGCTACGACACATGGCGGGGACGCATTGGGGCCTGCGCCGCTACCTGAACATGAAGCTTCTGTGGTCGCTGGAGGCGAGCCGGGAACTGGAAAAGATTGCCACGGCCCCGGCGACGGCAGTATAATCGGTCGTCCCGCGCTCCGCGCACGGAGCACGTCCGGCGGTGGCGGCCGCTTCAACTTCTTTCGGACTTGTGCGCCGCAGCAAGCGGCGCGAGAGATGGGAGAGGGCAAGTAATTGTCTGGCCTCCCGTGATCGGCTTGCAGGAGCGGGTCACAAACCACCGTATGCGGCTTGAGTTAAAAGCTCCGGTCGTGAGCGATACGGGAAAAGGCGCTGTAAAGCGTCAGGTGTGGGTCATGGACACGAATACAAGTGAACCTCCGTCAACGTGTCGAAAAAGAATGAAGACGACGTCAAAACCGCGCAGGAGTCCGGGCGCGGGACAAGCATGGCGGGGGCCTGTCGACTGGCCATGCGGCGTCCGGCATAGAGGAGGCGCGAACGTGACCTGGGCTTTCGTGCTGAACTGCGGGAACCTTCGGCCGCGATGGCAAGGGAAAGGCGCAAGCCCCGACAAGGGCGAGGCCGACAGTACCGATGCGCGGTCAAGGGGCGGAGCGGCTCATAGTAGTGAAGAAGCCGTTGTAATGACGGTGTAGCGAAGGGGCCGCGTTCTTCAGTCTGAAGTGGGCGTCAACTGAATGTCAGGAGGAGCGTCTGCCGATGACGAGGTCGTTTGCAATACCCAAGGAACTTGTTTGGGAAGCGTACAAGCAGGTTAAAGCCAACAAGGGAGGAGCCGGTGTAGACGAAGAATCTGTCGAGATGTTTGAGAGCAAGCTAGGCGACAACCTGTACAAGCTCTGGAACCGGATGAGTTCGGGCAGTTATTTTCCGCCGCCCGTGCGGGGAGTTCCCATCCCCAAGAAATCCGGCGGAGTCCGTATGCTGGGCGTTCCGACAGTTGCGGACAGAGTGGCGCAAACGGCGGTCAAGATGATGTTGGAACCATTGGTGGAGCCGATTTTCCATGGGGATTCCTACGGCTACCGTCCTGGCCGTTCGGCGTTGGACGCCGTCGGCTTGGTTCGGAAGCGCTGCTGGAAATACGACTGGGTCATCGAATACGACATCAAAGGCCTTTTTGACAACATCGACCATGACCTGCTGATGAAGGCCGTGCGCAAGCATTGCCAGTGTCCTTGGGCGACATTGTACATCGAGAGATGGCTGAAGGCGCCCATGGAAATGGAGGACGGAAAGCTGGTCGAGCGCGACAAAGGCACGCCCCAAGGAGGGGTGGTCAGTCCGCTTCTCGCCAATATCTTCCTTCATTATGCGCTGGATGCATGGCTAGTCCGCGAGCACCCCGGTACGGCGTTCTGTCGGTATGCGGATGACGGGGTCATTCACTGCCGCAACAGAGAACAGGCCGAACAGGTGATGCGGGAAGTCGGAGAGCGGCTGCTCCAGTGCAAATTGGAAATGCACCCGGAGAAAAGCCGGATAGTCTACTGTCGCGACAGCAATCGCCGCGGCGATTATCCGAACATAGAGTTTGTCTTCCTGGGCTACAGCTTTCGGCCGCGTCAGGCCAAGGGCAGAGACGGGCGGATCTTTATGAGCTTTCTTCCAGCGGTCAGCCGTGCTTCTTTGAAGGTAATGCGGCAAAAAGTCCGTTCGTGGCGTCTTCAATTGAGAACGGGACAAACGCTTGATATGCTCTCGAAAAAGTACAACCCGGTCCTGATGGGCTGGGCGAACTACTATGGCAGATTTTACGGGACGGCATTGAATCTTCTTTGGCAGTCGGTGAACAAATGTCTGGTCAGATGGCTCATGCGTAAACACAAGCTGCTGGCAGAGCATAAAACGAGAGCCGGCGAGACACTTGAACGGATGGCGCGTAACAACGAACGCGCATTTGTACACTGGCAAATGGGTATTGTCTACTGACTGAAGAATGGGAGCCGTATGAGCCGAGAGGTTCACGTACGGTTCTGCGAGGGGCTGAGGCTGAAATGCCCCGGTCTACTCACCGCGTCCTCAAGAACTTGAAGCGGCCGCCACCGCCGGAGGAAGATGTGATGATATTGCGTTGCAGATAGTGCTTATTATTGTATCCAAATGGAGATCGGCTTCAGGCTACGCCTTCAGAAATGTGCGAAAAATTCCGGACGCAACCGGTCGGTTCCCGCGTTTCCGGTTGCGCCGGAGCGTTCATCCGGCCATGAAGCGCGCCCCCATGGCGAAAGCCTTTTTGCAGTCCAGCGGGAACACCTCCTGGCGGCGCCTAGCCTTGGCGGCCGCGTTGAAACGGGAAGCCTCGAATTTCGAGTAGTCGTCGAACTGCCAGGTGTCGAAGCAATGCAGGCTCTCCGAACGGCCGAAAATCCGGCTGGCCATGCCCTCGACGACGCGAAGGGTCTGGCCGCAAGCCGCTGTTCCTTGGTCGAGGCCGCCATCCGGCGTGTTCATGGCGTAGAGCAGGCCGACCGGTATTTTGCGGGGAAATAGGGTGCCGGACGGATTGGTGTAGGTGAGATAGGGGAAAAACAAGCGTTCGATGCACGAGCGCATCCCGCCGGAGGCGGTTCCGAGATAAATGGGGGAGCCGAGGAATATGGCTTCGGCCCGGAACGCCTTTTCAAGATATGGCGTCAGGCCATCCTGGCGGGCGCAACGGCCAAGGCTTTTCCCTCCCTTGGTTTTGCAGGCGAAGCAGCTGGCGCAGCCCTTGAAATCGAGGTCGTACAAATGCACCAGCTCGGTCCCGACCCCCTTCGAGGCGGCGCCGGCCAGCGCCTTTTCCAGCAGGATGGCGGTGTTCCAGTTCTTGCGGGGACTGCCGTTGAAGCCGATGACGTATTTGTCCATGCGATACCTCCCTCGCGCCGCCACGGCAGACGGCGGGACTCCGGCGTTTGCGGTCAAATGCCGGAGTCCTTGTCGCCGCGTAAAACCGTACCTCTCATTATATTCGGATTATCCGGTTACCCAAGTTATTTCCGCCCAAGCTTCAAATGACAACCAACTCGCGCGTATACCTAGTCATCCGCCTAGCTCCGTCCTTGGTGACGACATAGTTGTCGCTCGGAGCCACCGAGGCGCCGTTCTTGGCGACGGTCGGATGGATAGCTAGATACATGTTTTCCCTTAACACCATGTCGTCGTGGGCGTCGAAATAGGGACGCTCAACCAGACCGTAGCCCTGGCCGTGACCGCAAAGGCGGATTTCCGGGCCAAAGCCGTTTTTCCCAAGCCAATCGTTACAGGCGACGAAGATGTCGGAGGCCCTGACGCCTGGCTTGCACAAAGCCGCCAGCTCGTCCTGCAGCTTGATTGCACCGGCGATCACCTCCAGCATTTCGGGGGCGGGTTGGCCGACATTGTAGTAGCGGTGCAGATCGGCGTAATAACCGGCCAGGGTCGGCACCTCAAACAGGATGTTGACGGCGTCGCCGTCGTTGATGATCTTGTTCTGGTAATGCAGGCCGAACATGGGGCCGACGAGGCGGGCGGAGTTGACGCAAAGGTTGGACAGATATTCGTCCGCGCCCATGAGCATGGCCAAGCGGTAGAGGTCGGCGCCGAACTCGCGTTCCATGCGGCCGGCGTAAATCAGGGCGGGAATCGCGTTGGCGGCTGCGGCGTGCAGGTCGCACGCCTCTTGCAGCAGACGGAGCTCCTCCTCCGACTTGACCGCGACGAGATAGTCGAAGGCGTCGGTCGCGTCGACGGAGTCGACGCCGGGCAACCCCTTGAGCAGGTTCTGGTAGAACCCGACGGTAATCAGATTGAGGTTGAGGAAGCCGATTTTTTTGCAGCCCCTTCTACGCATGATTTCCACCGCCTTGTCGGCGGCGAAAGAATCGGCGTAGCAGGCGTTGTTGAAGACGGGGACGGAAATGTTGTTGGTCAGCCCGACATCAAAGGGGATGGCCTTGCCGCCAGCCGCGCCGTGGCTGATCATGGTCATGCCGCCGTCCTTGTCGAACAGCAGGTAGCAATAATGGGCGGAGCGCAGTTCGGCAAACCAGCGGACCTTTTCGCACAGTATACCGTCGTTCGCCTGGGCCACGAGATAATCCAGCCCCTGTTCCCGCATGAATTCCATCGCCAATTTCCAGCGGCGTTGCATTTCGCTCTTGCTAGGCCCGCCCTGGTACCGCACATTGTGCTCGATTTTAACCATTTCCTTTTTCTCCCGTGGGTTATCGCCCAACCGTTTCCATTGCCTTTAGAATCGCCTCGGCCGCCTCCCGCGTCCCGGCCGTTCCGCCCATGTCCCTGGTGCGCGGGCCGCCGCCGGAGAGATTGCGCTCCATGGCCTTGGTGATGAGCCGCGCCCCGGCCCTCAAGGTCTCGTCCCGGCGATCATTGCCGAGGGTGTCCATGAGCAGGCCCGCCGTGAGGATGCTGGCGAAGGGGTTGGCGAATCCCTTGCCCACCGCACGGGGGAATGTCCCGTGGTTCGGGCGGAACTGGGGGGTGACGCCGCCGATGTCGGCGGTGGGGGTTATGCCCATGCCGCCGGTGATGTAGGCGCCGATATCGCCGATAATGTCGCCAACCATATTTTCGCAGGCGATTACGTCGAAGCGATCAGGATCCTTGATGAGATGCTCAGCCAGGGCGTCGACTTGGGTGAAATGCAGTTCGATGTCGGGGTAGCCCGCGCCGACCTCGGCAAATATCTTGCGGTAGAAGTCGAAACAGGCGACGGCGCCGTGTTTGTTGCCAAGGGTCACCATCCTCTTGCCGTCCTGGCGGCGGCCGTCGCGCCCCAGCGCGATTTTGAAGCAGGCGTGGGCGAATTCCTCGGTGGTCTTGCGGGTGACCACCATGGTGTCGTAGGCCGCGTTGTCGCCAATCATATGGCCGGGATGGATGTACATCCCTTCGGCGAGCTGGCGGACCAGGAAGACGTCTATCTCATCCTTGTTCCTGAGCGGACAATCAATGCCCTTGAGCAGCTTGAGCGGCCGGAGGCCGATGTTGTTGCCTAGGCCACCGCGCAGGAACTGCGCCACCGGCGCGCCGATCCTGTAGGCCGGGTATTCGGTCCTGGCCATCTCCACATCATAGTGGCCGGCGGAGCCGCAAAGCATGGCGTCGGCTTTGGCGACCTCCTCGCCTAAGTTGTCCGGCGCCATTTTGCCGGTTTTGCCGGCGTATTCGACCCCGGCGTCGTAAAACCGCGTTTCCAAATCGAAGCCACCGAGAATCTCCCGTGCCTTTTGCATGGCCTCGACGCCGATGGGGATGACCTCCTTGCCGACTCCGTCCAACGGTATGACCGCTATTTTGTATTTATTCATGCCTTCGTCCCTTCTGGGAAGAATCGTCCTCGCGCGATCCTCGATGGAAGCCGCCCGCCAGCGTTAGCCCCAGCCGGATTCGGGGCTCCCATCTCGTTCCGCGCGCCGACGGGTTCCATCGGCGCGCGGAGCGGGGCCGCTTCATATCGGCCAGTATTTTTGCACCAATATCATGAGGACATCCATCGTGGCGATGAAAAGCCCCCACAGGAGGAACGAAGAGAGCCTTCCCTCGGGTGAGGAAAAAACCACGACCAACAACAACTGGATGAACATTGGCCATAGCCAAATGTGGTTTTTGTACCAAACCGGAATCTCGTATACGTCCAACACCTCGAAGGACGACTTTTTCTTTTCGTATTGTTCGGTTTCATCGTTGCCAGCGGCGTTTGTTATGGCATCACCCATGTTATAGCCTCCAAACATTTGCTATGCGCACTATGCGGACGCGGTTCCCGGAAAATCACGCCTTTTTCCCAGCCAAGCCAGTTTCTGCCCATAGGAGTAATTTCTTTAGATCATAATCTTTGGCGAATTTATAAACCTTTTCATACTCCGGTTCGTTCAGGTAGGTGATGACGATGGCTGCGGCAAAAGAGAGTAGCAACGCGGGAATGCTGGGATCCAACCGGGCGATCCAGGGGATGGGAATCAGCTTGAAGTCCTGCAGGACGAACCGCCAGACGATGGAGGTCCCGCCGCCGAGGATGGCCGCCCAGCGGGCGGCGGAAGAGGTCATCCGGGGCCAGAAGAACATACCGATATACGGGACAAGTATGCCGGCCACCAGGACGGTGTAGCTGAAACTCAGGATGCTGATAAGATCCCGCCAAGCCAGTGCCCACCACAAAGCGAGGCCGGTGAAGAAGACGACGGCCGCACGGGATAGCCAGACCACCTTCGTGCGCGAGGGCTGGGAGTTCTTGTAGAAAATGGGAATGTGGAAATCGGTGACGTAAAAGCTGGCGCTGCCCAGCATTGAAGTGGTCGCGGTCGAGGTCGCGGCCGCCATCAGGCTCAGCACGTAAAACACCGTCAGCCATATCGGGGCGATGGCCAGGAACATGGCCGGCCCCCACTGATCGGCGCTGCCGGTGAAATCGGGGACGACATATCTGGCCGTGAGTCCGAGGACGCAAACGATTATCATGATGAAAACCGCGATGTCTGTAGCTACCACCCAGGTCAGGATGCCCTCTTTGGGGTTGCGGGCGGCGTAGATGCGGCCAAACAGTTCGGGGCGCAGCAGGTTGCCCATCAGCATGACCACCATCCAGCCGGCTATCCGGTTCGGATCTTCGTTGGTTACGGTCAGGTTTTCCCTCGGGATGCTGGCGAGCACCTTGCCGAAGCCCGAAACCATGCTGCCGTCTCCGATGTGCGTCAGCAGCCAGACGGGAGCGATGATCAGGAAACAAAGAATGATGATCCCCTGGAAGGTGTCGGCGTAGGCCACCCCATACATGCCGCCGGCCGCGACATAGATGATAAGGACGATCGACCCCAGAATCACCCCCTCGGCGAGATTCAGCGTGGTAAATGTGGAGATGACCAGGCCGATGCCGAGGGTGTTCGTGGCAATGCTTCCCACCATGCGGAAAAAGGACAGGCCCGACGAAATCTGTCGGACATCCATGCCGTAGCGCTCGCCCAGGGGTTCTCCCAGAGTGACGCGTTTCATCCGGATCAATATGGGCACGAAAAACAGGGCCAGCATCATGAAGCTGCCGCAATGCGCAACGCTTAGCCACATTGAGGTAAGGCCAATCTTGGCGCCGCTTCCGAGAAACCCCAGAAGGGTGGGGGCGCCGACATAAGTGGCGACCAAGGTGCCGCCTATGGCCCACCAGGGCAGGGCCTTGTCGGCAATCATGAAGGAAAGGAAGCCCTTGGATGCCTTGCGGGAGGGGATGATGCCAACCAAGAGGGATAGGCCGAAAAATATGACCAACGTGATTATAACTATCGTATTGTAATCTGCTTTGTCCATTTGTCCCATATCCATCTCCTTGTTCCTGAACAATCCACTACGCAGATCGCTAAGATTCCCAAGCTATACCTTATCGGGGCTT
>JAISYD010000032.1 GCA_031270145.1 Planctomycetota bacterium | reverse complement strand
TCCGCAACCTTCGACTCGCTTGCCGTCAAAATCTTGTCGAAGTTCTGCATGCGGCCAAGTACGGACGACATGTGCGCTCCAGACGATTGAACCATGCCGGTTTCTTACTGCGCGCAAGGGCGATACGGCTTAGGGATACCGGCGGCTTTTCAGGAGAAGCAAACAGGAAAGATAATAGCGAATTTAGTTACAACGTCAAGTATTTTCTGAAAATAATTTTTAGACGAAGCCATAAAAACTTGCAATGCCTTATGTTTATTATGGTTATATTCTGATTGTTGTTTTGCCAGCCGATTTCATTGAGGAACTTGAGCTAGTCGCGCAAGGGCAAAAAGGCATAGCGATTTTTTTGCCGGGTTTTCCCCGATTTGACGCTTTAGCGGAAAATTCAGCCGCGTTGGCCCTGGCTTCCCGAACCTCTCCGGCATTTACCCCTTTCCAAAAAAGGGACAATATGGCAAAATGAACAAGTCTTTTGTCCGTGGTTCCGTTTTCCCGGAGGCGGCAAAACCTATGGAATCGCCAGACGAAACCGATTGTCCGGAATTTCCCGCCCATATGGACGACGATCATCCCGGGGAGGAATGCGGGCTGTTCGGGGCATTCGGCTGCCCCGGGGCGGCGCGGATAATATTTGACGGCCTTTTCGCCCAACAGCACCGGGGCCAGGAGGGCGCCGGCATCGCGGTTTCCAATGCCGGCAAGATCCGCTGCGTCAAGGGACTGGGGCTGCTGGCAAACGCCGTGCCGGCGGGCCGGATCCGGGAGTTGGCGGGGGACATGGGCATCGGCCATGTCCGTTATTCCACCACCGGCGGCGGCGGCATAGCGCACAATGTGCAGCCGCTCATCGGCGACTGCGTTGACGGCCGATGGGCCGTGGCGCATAACGGCAATATCGTCAACGCCTACGAGTTGAGGCGGCTGCATCAGGAGTCGGGAGCGCTTTTCCAGACCGGCACCGACAGCGAAATGCTCCTGCATCTCCTGGCCGCGCCCGGATACCGCAAGGATCCCATGCGGGTGGCGCGGGCCTGCGAGACCCTGATCGGCGCCTATTCCTTCCTTATCATGTCCCGCGACCGCCTTTACGCCGTGCGCGATCCCCACGGTTTCAGGCCGCTGGTCATGGGGCGGCTGGGGAAAGGCTGGGTCTTCGCCTCCGAAACCTGCGCCATCACCCAGATCGGCGCCGTCTACGAGCGGGAAATCGAACCCGGCGAATTGGTGGCGGTGGACGCCAACGGCATGGCCTCCACCCGCCTGTCCCGGTCCGGGGGCGGAGCCGGCCTGTCGCATTGCGTTTTTGAAATCGTTTATTTCGCCCGTCCGGACAGCCGGGTTTTCGGCCACAACGTCCATCAGGTCCGAGTATCCTACGGCGAGCGCCTGGCGGAGGAATATCCGGTCGACGCCGACATCGTCATCGCCGTGCCCGACAGCGGCAATTCGGCCGCCATGGGTTACGCCAGGAAGAGCGGCATCCCCTACGAGATGGGGTTCATCCGCAACCACTATGTCGGGCGCACCTTCATCATGCCCGGGCAGGAGGAGCGCGCCAGCCAAGTGGATAAAAAGCTGGCCGCCATGCCGGAAACGGTCGGGGGGAAGCGGGTGGTGGTGGTGGACGACTCGATTGTCCGGGGAACCACCATGCGCCGGCGGGTGCGCACCCTGCGGGAGGCGGGCGCCAGCCAGGTGCATCTGCGCATTTCCTGCCCTCCGGTGGCGCATCCCTGCTACTACGGCATTGATTTCCCCACCGCCGGGGAGCTTATCGCCTCCAGCAAGTCGGTAGAGGAAATCCGCCGGTACATGGAAGCCGACAGCCTGGGATATTTGAGCGTGACCGGCCTGCTCTCGCCGTTCGCCGACAAGCGCTCCTACTGCATCGCCTGCTTCGACGGTTTTTATCCCATGGAAACCGGTTCCGGGGACAAAAGCATCCTGGACGAGCCGGGAGGGCCGGCGAGCTCCGATTCCTGACGCCGCTTGCCAACCGGACGCGGCCGGGTATAATGGCATGGTCAGGATGGATGGATCGGCATTTTGCCGGGAGGCCAAGGATGACCAGGCATGTTTGACCCGGATCCGCGCATTTCCGGCGGCGCCCAATATTCACGGCCCAATCCGTTGGGCGGGACGGTTCGTTTCACCGTCCCCAAATCGCCCCTCCGCCTTGACGATGCCCGGGCGGACGGCAGAAACCGCGAAGCCTCTCCGGCTTCCGATCGTCGCAATTCCGCTCCCGGCAACTTCCTTTCCAGGCTTAACCTTTACCAACCTCCGCCAGCTTTCCGAATGCGGGGACCCGGCCAACAGTCAGGCGCTTCCAAGGCGGTTGGCCCGGAAGCGGAACCGGACGAGGGCGAATCCGATCCGGCGGAGGAAAACGAAATCCGGGAGCCTGGAGCCGAGACCGACCCGAATGGCGATCCCCTCGACGCGGGCGAACAGGCCGAGCTGGATCAGTTGCAGGCTCGGGATCGCGAGGTGCGCCAACACGAACAGGCCCATAAGGCGGCGGGCGGCGCCCATGCCGGCGCCATTTCCTATGAATACACCCGAGGCCCGGACGGCAAGCGCTATGCCGTGGGCGGCGAGGTGAGCATCGACCTCTCCAAGGAGAGGGATCCGGCCGCCACCATCGCCAAGATGCGCCAGGTCAAGGCGGCGGCCAACGCCCCCGCCGACCCCTCGTCCCAGGATCGCGCGGTGGCGGCCGAGGCGTCGCGCCTGGAGATGCAGGCCAGGCGAGAATTGCGGCAACAAGCGGCGGAACCAGCCAACGGCGCCGGCCGGGAGAACCGGGACAATTCCGGCGATTCAACCAATCCCGCCGGAGCCGGCGGTTTCAGCCGCCTTGACGTTGCCGCCCGCCCGTCGGCGCCGGGCGGCGGGACGCGCGAAGCGCTTGACGTCATGGCTTGACGCCGGCCCTGAATTTGCCCCCCGCCATTCAACGCGAGAGTTCGGCCAGTTTTTCCGCCACGGCCGGAAGGACATTGGCCGGGGCGATCACGACCAGGCGGCCGTTCGCCCGGCTATGGACGATGGCGGTGACGGGATCCCGCCAGAGGGAGGGGAAGACCTCGCGGCGGATCCTGGCCGCCAACCCCGGGTCGTCGTCCGTCGCCGCCAGCCCGGCGTCGAAGCCGGCCACCGCCAGTCCGGTCCAAAACAGTTCCCGACCGCGGTCGTCCAATTCCATTTCTTCGCCGCCGCCGGCGGCAGCCTCGAAAAGCAGGGCTCCAGCGGCCAGAAAGACGCGTTTGCGCGCTTTCAGCCGGGGCGCCAATTCGGCGCCGAGCCGCCCCAGGCTCAGCCGCCCGGCCGTAAAACCGGCAAGGGAGGCGCCGGCGGGGTTGGCGGAGACAATTATGGGAATCCCGGCTTGGGAGGCGATCCCGGCCAGAAAGGAACGCGGGGAGGAGTCTCCCGGAACCGCGACCTGGCGATCCAGGAGCGCCCGCCAGTCTCCCCCGTACTGCCGGGCCAAGGCGGTCCGGCCGGGGGCGGCGAATGGGTGGTCGCCGGCCGAGCCGGCCAGGCAGGCCACCGCCCGGACAAGATAATCGGCCAGCGCCGGCGGCAGGGCCGCCACCGCCCGGAGCGCCCCGGGGTTGGCCATGACGGGGTTTTTCTCAATCGTCAGCGAATAATCCCCGGACAACAAGGGGAGCGGCTTGATGAATTCGCCCAGCAGCTCCCGCATGGCGGCGGGATGCAATTCCTCCGGACGCGGCGGAAGATCGAGATCGATAAAGCGGAGCGCCGGCCCGTCCCTGACCCAGTCATAGCCGCGGGATATTTCCACGCGGTCAGGGCCGGCGACCCGGTAGCGGAAGGAATAGCGTCTGGCCAGGCTTTCCAGGATGGTTCCGAGGCTTACCTGGCCGCTTACCAGGTAAAGGTTGCCGCTGGTTTCCTCTTCCGGCAGATCGGGCGGATAAACGACCGCCGCGACGCCGGTTTTTTCCCTTATTTCCCGAATCGCCCCGGCCAGGCCGCCGCCCCAGATGTCCAGGCGCAACCGCCGATCCAGCGGCTGAGGCGCCGCCTCGGCGGCGGCAAGCCGGCCGGGCGCGGACTGGACGAGCAGGAAGGCCGCCAACAGGGCGGCGGCAAGCGGAGCGGGGCGCCTGGCCGTCCGGGACGGGCGGGGGCGCGGCATCATGGCGCCCCCATGGCCAGTTCCCGCGCCAGCTTGTCGGCCGCCGCCCGACCCTCCCCATCGACGGCCAGACTGGAGGCGGAACGGGCCAGGCGCAGGGCCTCCGGGCGGGCGTCCGCCCGCTTGCCCAGCAGATAGGCCAGTTGCAGCGGCGGGACGGGGTGATCCGGAAGGAGCCGCATGACCAGGCGCCAGTGCGCCTCGGGATTTACGGTTGTTTCCCGTTGATCGGCGAGGCTGGGCGTTCCAATCCCGGCTAGCGCCGTCAGAGCCAACAGGATCAGCAAGGCGATGGAGGCCAGGTAGCCGGACAGCTTCAGCAGGAAAACTTTGCCGCCGTGCCGCCGGGCCAGCGCGGGCTGGTTTTCCGCCTGGCGGAGGAAACGCACCCTTTCGGCGATGCTCCAATGGTGCCAGGAGCCGGCTAGGCGGATGCGGCCGGCGGCCAAGGCCAATTTTTCCAGCGCGTTCGCGATGCCGCTGGCTGAACCGCTCTTTTGCATGGCGAAAAGATCGGCCTGGCGCTCCATGTTCCGCGACAGCCAGCCGAAGATCAGGCGGAAATAAATGAGGAGCAGGATGGCGACGGCGGCGAAGCGCTCGCCAGGCCCGGTCAGCGGCAGGACGGCGGCGATGACGACGGAGGCGTTGACGCCGGCCAGCGAGCTGAAGAAGTAGAAAAGCAGGTGGCGGTGGCGCACATGGCCCAATTCATGCAGGATGACCGCATCCAACTCGGGGCCGCTCATGTTCCGCAGCAGGGAAGGAGTGAGGAAGAGATAGCGGAAGGGGCGGAGGATGCCCACGGCGGCGGCGTTTTCCGCGTAGCCGCCGCCCGGTTCCCAAAGGTAGGCGCGGGAAAATCCCGTCCCGGCGGTTGTTTCCAGCCGCGCCAGCCGCGAAAGCGTTTCCGGATCGGTCAGGCGACGGCAGCCCCAGGCCCGGGCCAGGATGAGCGGGAAGGTCCAGGCCGCCAGCAGAAAAACGGCCGGAATGGCCAAAAGGAAGCCGGAAAGCCAGTCGGCCACGGCGGCGAAGGGCAGCCAGGCCAGCAGGAGGAACAGATTGTAGCGAATCTTGTGGATTAGGAACGAGGCTCTGGTCCAGTTCCCGAAGCTCATTTCCCGGTGCAGGCCGAACATGGGGAGCCAGGCGCAGGGAAAGAGCAGGAGGAAGGGCAGGATGCCGGCCAACTGGAAGGCGAAGGCATTTTGGGAAAGGTCCCGGCCCAAGGCGCGGGCGAGGCTCCAGGGCAGGGCCGAGCTTTCCAGCCCGTCGGCGTAGGCGGCCAGCAACAGGAGGCGGAGGCCGATGTCGACGCCGGCCGCCAGGCGGCGACGGCTTTCCGCCCCGCGGCGGCGGATCAGCGCCAGGGCACAGCGGTTCAGCAGCGAGGCGATCAAAAACAGGACGCCGGCCCGCAGCCCCAGGAATGAAAGCGAATCAATGAGGGCGGGCGGCGTTCCAATCGGGTTCTCGCCGTAATAGCCGAGAAAAAGCATGACCGCCATCATGTCGAATGGTATGGCTATGTAAGATGCTCCTTCAGGGTGAAACGGTAAGCCGCCAGCGGTTCCATCTTAACCGTTTCCGCCGCCGCGACAAGGCAAAACCGCCGCCGGCCGCCGCCGGGCCGGGCCGTGGGTTGACATGGGCGGCGTTTTCCGCAATATATGGGGCTTGGCCTGGGTAGGGGCCGCCAACCTTCATTCGGAGAGGAAAATACCATGCTTGTCGACAATGTGAATCCCGCCCGGGAAAAACTGCGGGACGGGGGCAAGGTGTCAGCCTGCTGGCTCCAGGCTGGAAGCAATGTGACCGCCGAGATCGTCGCCGAGTCCGGCGTCGACGTGGGCGTCATCGACATGGAACACGGCCCCGGGGACATCATAGTGCTAACCACCCAGATCCAGGCCATGAAGAACTGCCCGGCCGTCCCCTTTGTCCGCGCCCCCTGGAACGACATGGTCGTCATCAAGCGCATCCTCGACGCCGGCGCCTACGGCCTGATTGTCCCCTACGTCAACACCGGGGAGGAGGCGATCCGGGCGGTGGCGGCGGCCCAGTATCCGCCGGCCGGGATCCGCGGCATCGCCGGCAGTCCAAGGGCGCCGCATTACGCCAACCAGTCCATCGAATATTTCAAGCGGGCCAACGACGCGATCTTCATCTTCACCCAGGTGGAGACGGTGGAGGCGATCAAGAACCTGGACGCGATCCTGGCGGTGGAGCGGGTGGACGGCATATTTATCGGCCCCATGGATCTTTCCACCAGCATGGGGTATTTCGCCAACCCCGGGGCGTCCGCGGTCAAGGAGGCGATTCTGGGCGTGGAGAAGAAGGTTCTCGCGGCCGGGAAAGTCCTCGCCACCGTCGGCTCGGGCTGGGAGGACGCCAAGGAAAAATATGACCGCGGCTACGGCATGGTGATCAACATGTCCGACACCATGACCCTGGGCCAGGCCGTCCGCGAGCGGGTCGCCCCCTTCCGCAAGGCTTTTGGCGGCCTTTGAGGAAAGGAGGCGCCGCATGCGTTGTTCCGAGCCGGCGCTGATGGATTTCTGCGCCGGGGTGATGGAAAAGGCCGGGTTGCCGCCGGAGGACGCCGAGACCTTCGCCGCCAGCCTGGTGGGTTCGGAGATGCGCGGCGTGCCGTCCCACGGCATCACCCGGCTGAAGGCCTATTTCGACAGGATCCGCCTGGGCCAGGTACGGCCGGCCGCCGAATTAAGCCTAGTCAACGGCGATCAGCCCGGATCGACCTTGTTGCTCGACGGCAACAACGGCCCGGGGGTGACGGTGGCGGCCAAGGCGATGGACCGGTGCCTGGAGCGGGCCGGGGAGGGCGGAGTCTGCTTCGCGGCGGTGCGGAACACCTCGCACGCCGCCGCCGGCTGGTTTTATGTCCAGCGGGCCGCCGCCCGGGGGATGATCGGCCTCTCGGTCTGCAACACCAACCCGCTGACGGCGCCCTTCGGGAGCGGCAAGCCGATGCTCGGGACCAACCCGATCAGCATCGCCATACCGGCCGACCGGCATCCAGGCTTGCTGCTCGACATGGCCACCAGCGCGGCGGCGCGGGGAAAGGTGGATCTCTACGCCAAACTGGGGAAGCCGCTCCCCGACGGCTGGATCGTCGACCAGTACGGGCGGCCCAGCAACAATCCGGCCGACCTGCTCCTGGGCGCCATGCTCCCCTTCGGCGGCGTCAAAGGCTACGGCCTCGCCCTGATCATCGACATTGTCGCCAGCGCCCTTTCGGGCGCCAAGAACGGCAGGCAGATAACCTCCTTCTTCAACTCCCCCGATCCGGAGGGATTCAAGAACATCGGCCTGTTCATGGGCGCCCTCGACGTGCGCAAGTTCCTGCCCCTGGATTTGTTCAAGGAGCGGGTGGACGGCATCCTCGACGAATTCAAGCGCTGCCCGCCGGCCCCGGGGACGGCGGAGGTGATGATTCCCGGCGAAATCGAGCACCGGAACCTCCTCCGCGCCCGCGCCGATGGAATTGACGTCCCGGACAACCTGCTGGAGGAGTTGCGGAGCCTGGCGGCCATCCGCTCCCTTCCGGATCCTTTCGCGAGGCCGGGCGATGCCTGACGATCGGCCCCGTTTCCTGCGCTTAAGCCCCGACGACAATGTGGCGATCATCGCCAACGCCGGCGGCCTCAGGGCCGGCGCCCGCTTTCCGGACGGGCTGGAACTGATCGAGGACATTCCGCAAGCCCACAAGGTCGCCTTGCGGGACATCGCGGCCGGCGACCCGATCCTGCGCTACGGCGTCAGGGTCGGCCAGGCGGCGGAGGATATCCGCCGGGGCGCCTGGGTGACGGAAGCCAGGACGCTCATCCCGCCCTCGCCCAGCCTGGAGGAGTTGCGCCGGCTGGTCGCCGCACGGCCGGCGACCAATCCGCCGCCCCGGCTCCAACCCGACCCGGCCCCGACCTTCGAGGGCTTCCGGAATCCGGACGGCTCGGTCGGCTCCCGCAACCTCCTGGCCATATCCACCACGGTGCAGTGCGTCGCTCCGGTGGCGCGGATCGCGGCCGAGCGCATCCGGGCCGAATTGCTGCCGAAATACCCCCATGTCGACGGGGTGACGGCCATAGAGCATATTTACGGCTGCGGCGTCGCCATCGACGCCCCCGACGCCCACATACCCATCCGCAGTTTGCGCAACATCGCCAAAAACCCCAATTTCGGCGGTTTCTCCCTGCTGCTTTCCCTGGGTTGCGAAAAATTCACCCCGGAGCGCTTTTTCCCGGACGGTCCCCCGGCGGATCCGCGCCTGCCCGATGGCGGCGCCCCCCAGGTCATCACCCTCCAGGACGAGGAGCACCAGGGCTTCGAGGCCATGCTGAAGGCGGTCATGCGGGCGGCGGAAAAGCGGCTGGCCGCCATGGACGCCCGGCGGCGCCAGACCTGTCCGGCGTCCGATCTGGCGCTTGGCCTGCAATGCGGCGGCAGCGACGCCTTTTCCGGCGCCGTCGCCAATCCGGCGGCCGGAGTGGCGGCCGATCTGGTGGTGCGGGCCGGCGGGACGGCGTTTTTCTCCGAAATCACCGAGGTCCGCGACGGCATAGCCCAGTTGGCGGCGCGCGCCGCCGACAACGCCGTCGCCAACGACCTCATTGAGTGCATGGCATGGTATGACGCCTATCTGGCCAGGGGCGGGGCCGACCGGAGCGCCAACACCACCCCCGGCAACAAGAAGGGCGGCATCAACAACATCGTCGAGAAGGCCATGGGCTCGATCGCCAAGTCGGGATCGCAGCCGATCCACGGGGTTTTCGGCATTGGCGAGAAAATACCGCCGGATCGAAAGGGGCTGTTTTTCGCCGCCTCTCCGGCTAGCGATTTGGTTTGCGGCCCTTCCCAGGTGGCGGCGGGGATGAATGTCATGGTTTTCGTGACCGGGCGCGGCACCCCCTACGGCCTAGCCGAGGTTCCGGTCATCAAGATGGTCACCCGGAGCGAACTGGCCAGGCAATGGCACGACCTGGTGGACATCGACGCCGGGCGGATCCTCAGCGGGGACGCGACCATCGAGAGTCTTGGAGCCGAGCTTTTCCAGCTCATCCTTGATGTGGCGGCCGGCCGGCGGACCCAAGCGGAAAAGCTGGGCCTCCACAATTATCTGGCGGTATTCAACCCCGCCCCCATAACCTGACCCCCCCTTTCCGCCCAAGCGGCCGCGGAACTTCACTAAAAAGCAGCTCGACGGCAACACCGACTCGGCCGGCAAGATTTACCTCAAGACCGAGTCGAACATCCGCGACACCGACTTGGCCTCGGAAATGACCGAATTCATCAAGAGCCAGGTCCTGGCGCAAGCCGGCATCAGCATGGTGAGCCAGGCCAACGCCCAGGCCCAGTCGGTATTGTCCCTGCTGCAGTAACGTTGGGGGCGGCGCAATTGGAATGATTGGGGATGGGGCGCGTCGAGGACGCGCCCCATCCCTTGTAG
>JAISYD010000015.1 GCA_031270145.1 Planctomycetota bacterium | reverse complement strand
AATTCCGGCCCCGCCGCCGCCGCCATATCGACGGGCGAGGATGTTTCCCGAATCGGACGGAGGACAAACTCGGTAAAGCTCATCCCGGCCGCTTTCGCCGCCACCGTCCAGGCCGCAATCTCGGTGCCCGTCAGCCTGAAGCATTTCGGGACGGTTCGCCCCTGGTCGCCCATCGACCGGCGGCCAGCCCCCGGCTTGGCCCCGCCCGCCCCTTTGCCCGCTTGACTCCCTTTTTTGGTCGGCATATCATGTCCCCCTTTGTGTATAGCGTCATAATGCCCAATTCGCCCCGGCTTGTCAAGAAAAAATCGCCATACCCATGACGATTCCAGCAATCTTTTTTGTCGGCGCGTTTAAAAGGCCTCCCAAAGGTGGCGCCCCGGCCGCCCGCCAGCCGTCGCCGGGGTCACGCTTGGCCGGGGTCAGGATTCGTCCCGCGCTGGCCCGTTCACACGCTCAAACTCCCATAGATCAACACGTCGGCGCCGAACCAAGTCTTTTCCGAAACATATTCGCAGGATCGCCAAGAATTGGCCGGGGTCAACTTCCAGCCAGCCCGCCAAAACGCCAATGGCATCCCGGACACGCCGGCGGGACTCGGGATCGTCCTTGTTCCCGGCCCCGGTTATCGTGCCCGACATGGTCAGCCTTCCCTCATTTGCGCCCACTTCGCCGCCGGCGGACAGCCCGCCGCAACCCACCTGGTAATTTCCGTCGCCGCCCATCGCGTCAGCCTTCCCAGCCTAACCGGCGGCGGAATCCGGCCGGTTGACCGCAACTTCCAGACAAGAGCCTTTTCGCAACCCAGCAAGGCGGCCACGCCCTTCACGTCCAACAACAGGGGGCCGGGCAGGGCCGGCGATTCGGTTTCGGTGTTCATGTTAAAAGCCCTCCAAAGGAAATGTTTTTGCTTCCGTCCCCGCCGCCGCCTTCGCCCGCGCCGCCGCGATTGCCTTCCGGATCGCCGCGACATCGACGCCCTTCCAGTCCGGCATAGCCAAGCCGAACAACTGTTGTTCCCCATCCCGCCACCAGGGCGGCCGCCGCCGCTTCCCCGGTATCTTCGCCTTAGGTTTCCGTCCACTTGCGGCCACGGGGCCGGAAACCGCCTTGTCGTGCGTCTTATCCATGATCCGCCTCCCTTCCATCATTCGGGGTAGGTTGTCCGCCCGGCCCTCGGCTTGGCTTGGGGGCCGGCCGTGCCTGCCAGTCCCGACAATTGGATATGCTCCCGTGCCGAATCATGCCGCGCATGGCGCACAACCCCTCACGCCAAGGCGCCCCGCTCGTCGGTTCCAGCGTCCGCCAATGCCGGGGAGCAAACTTGCAGGTACCGCAATCCCGGTTGTTCATTCCATGCCGCCTTTCAGTCTGTCCGCCTGGCCCCCGGCATGGCGCCGGGTAGCCCGTTGTCCTCGAAGCCCTTGAAAAATGGCCGCCAATGCCCTTTTTAGCCCCGCCAGCGCATGCCGACGGCCAGGGCATACCAATTGATAGGTTCTCCCTACTCGAAACCATCCGTCAGTCCCGGCCGTTGAAATGCGAGCATGACATAAACTTTCCCCTGCAAATCGTTCCCGGTGTGTGCGATACACGATCCGGCGCCCGTCAAAAAACCAGCTCCCGCCCCTGTTCCGCCGCCATCGCCCGGTTGCCGATCAGGACGGCCGCCAGTTCCGCCGCGTCTGGCGGAAGCCTGTGTCCGGTCAATTGGCGGATCGCCGCCGACAACTCGGTCGCCGACCAGGGCGGGCCTCCATCCGGAGCGCCGATGATCCGGGACATCCTGGCCAAATACTTAATCGCCGCCGGCCTGTCGCCTTGGAGGCAACACCTGGCATAGGCGGCCAACGTTACAGGAAAACTGTCCGCCTTGGTTTTCGCTCCCATTTTTTGGTTCCTCCCAGAATCACCCTTCGTCATGTTCAGCCTCCCTTCCCGTCGTCATCGGCGGACGTCGGGGCCCACCCGCGGCATGGAACACCGCCGCCATCTCGTCCGGCGTCCAGGCCGACTTCCAGGCCGGCCCCCCCTGGTTGTTCATAAGCCAGACAATGGCGCCAAGCCCGGCGTCCGCCCGCTGCCGATCCCCGGCCTGACATGCGGCAAAATATCTTTTCATGGCATCGCCAATATCGCCTTCGCTCATTTCTACCCCCCAAAAACTTCAACGCGCCCCCAAACGCTTCCCGCCCGCCCCTTATAAGGGGGCGGTCGGGATACGTTCAGTTTGCCGCAACGCTTCCCGGGACGCTTCCCGGGACGCGTCGGGATACGTTCCCCGCGACACTTCCGGACACTTCCGGCCGGAATCGTTCGTAAGCGTTATTCCTTTCGGGTCGCCTACCATCCAAAAATAGGATTGCATTCTCTTTCCATCCATCAGGTCGCCGCCCCGCAGAAATAGGTTTGCGTTGCGCATCCCCCTAAAGGGGGAATGCGCCAACCTATTTCCGACCACTTTCCCCAAATAGGTTTACAACCCATTTGCAAAGCGAAAACCTATTTGTGCAAACCTATTTTTCATGTCTTCGGCCCGATCATAGAAGGCCCCCGGCCGCTGCCACCGCCGGATCGGACGAACCCATGCTCGGACAGCAGCACTCCAATAACCGTTCGCGCCCGCCTCTCCCTAAATCCGAACCGATCTTCCATGTCAGCGATCAAGGAGTCGACCGCCTTCGGTTCCGTGATTTCTTCAACCAGGGTCGCCGCCGCGTCGTTGACGGGCAAAAGCGGTTCCTTTGTCTTGCCCTTCAAAACAGTCCCCTTGATAGTGGGTTCCACTTCCGGCGCCAGCATAAAGAACCCATCATGGAACCGGATCGCAAACGGCGGCTTTTTCCCCTGGAAATTCCCCCTGGATTCAATGACGGCGCAGTCCTCATCCGTCTCGTGCTCGGTCATGATCAGGGAGCTTCGATAGCTCCGATTGATCGCCCCGGCGCCAGCGCCGACGTTGATCCCGTCGCCTCGGAATTTCGCAAAGTGGTGAGAAAACATGACCGCCGCGCCGGTTTCCAGGGCGATAGTGTCGAATGTCCGCAACAATCGTAGCATGTCGGCGTTGCTGTTTTCGTCGAATCTCTCGTGAAGTGGATATAGGCAGAACAGCGGGTCAATGATGATAATTTCGGGATGAAAGCCGTCGGCAATCACCTGGCTTATGACTTGCTGGATATTGGTGAAGTCCAGGTTGTAACCCGACGAATTTAGAACCTTGAAATACCCGCGAAAGTCTTTCGCCAGGACGCCCAGGCCGGCGCACATCAGCCTTAGGCGGCGGGCAAACTCATCCTCCGGTAGCTCGGTGTTGAAAAACAACACTTTCCGGCGGACGGAAATTTCATACTCGAGGAACGAAATCCCGACCGCCGCGCAAACGGCCAACTGCATCATCAACCATGTTTTCCAGCCCTTGGAAATGGCGATCAAGGCGCCTTTAGTCCCCATCCGGAAAAAATCCTGCAATATCCATTCCGGCGGATCATATGCCTTCGTCATGGCGTCGCCGGCGTCCACCAGTTCCGGCAGCCGCAACGCAGGTTCCGCGGCGCTCGAAGGCCCATCCTGGCCAGCGTCCCCGGCGGTGGCCATCCCCGGCGGCGGTGTCGCCCGGGGCGGTTCCGCCTTGTCCGGCGTCGGTTCAGGGGCGGGCCGCGCCACCAAAGTCACTTCAAAGGTGGCAATTGATCTCTTGGCCGCCGATTCGGGGTCGGATAATCCTGGCCAGAGGGTATGGCCATGCCTTTTGGCGAAGGATACGATGTGCCGCTGATATGCTGGATCGATGGTGATGGGCAGCCCGGCCGTCCGGATTAGATCATGGAATTTCATGTTTGGATTATCGCGGACAACTTGATCGAAAGTCTCGATTGCGTTCATGACGTGCCTATCTGTAAACGGATATGAGGGTCGCTTCAGTATCCCGCCCCGTGCCGAACATATCCGGCCGGGCCGCGACAAATGACAGAACCTCGTCCAGGCCGAACCCGCAACGCCTGGCCCTCGACGCGAAGTTCAATTGGCTGTCATGGTGCCGTCCGCCCATCGCCGCGACCGCTTCCGCGGCAAGTTCGTTAAGCCCGATTCTTGGCCCCTGGCGGCCCCAGGATTGAACGCGGCCAGGGCGGGAAGGCAGAGGCCGCGGGGCCGTTTTCGCCGCAATCCTGACGGCTAAAAAGGGAGGCAAAGGCGGAATGTCGCCGAACGATCCATATAGGGTGTAGGGGCGGCCGCCCTTCAAGCTGCCCGGCGCCGTCAAAGCCAATTTGCCGCATTTTACCTCGGTGCCAGGGCAAAGGACGCATGGTTTCAGCGGCGGCCCATCGTAGCGAAAGTAGACATGGAACCCACCGCGAGGCGTTGTCGTGAAGCAGGGGAATGATCCGATTTCGATGTTCCGTAGACTGGTCGGAAGCGCGGATCGCCCGAACAGCCGGTAGAATTGCTCCAGCCCGTCAACGCCGTCAGCATGGCCGCGGTCAATGTCCAGGCAGAGCAGCCCCGCCTCGCTAGGCAAAAACTGAAACTTTTGGATCGGGGTGCCTCGCGCCCGGCCGGCGGCGTCGCCCTTGCCGTTCCAAAGGTTCGCGACAACTTGCGGATCGCATGTCCAGGGCGTCGGCGTTGTATCCCACTTGGCGATTGCCGCCCCAGACTCGCGACAGGGCAGCAGCGCCAGGCCGTGCCGGACACAATAGACCAGCGCCTCCAGGCCGGCCCGCTCGCGCCGCGGGATCGGCATGGAGCAGCAGCGGGCGAACCCATCGGCGACGGCCGGGGACAGCCCACCGTCGATTTCCAGCCGGGCGGCCACCTCGTCAAGTTCGTCCCGCGAAGGTTCCATGCCGTCGTCCCAAAACAAAAAACCCCTCCAGCGGCCCGGAAAGGTTTTGGAGGGGAAGCGGCGTCGCTTTTTTGAATTTTAGTCGGTGGATTCCGGGCCGCCGACGGGCGCCATTTGATTCATCCCGGAAAAGCGGTCAAGTCTCGGGACAGCGGTGGGTCAGCGGCGGGACAGCGGGACTTGTTAAAAAGCCCCGCAAAAGCGGGGTTTTATGACTTCAATACGATGGAAAAAAGTCAACTTTGGGACAGCGGCGGGTCAGCGGAATCACGAATTTTTTTCGCCATATCATACAATGCGACGATAACCTTATCCTTTGGGTATCCCTTCGTCTGATTCGCCAATTCTGGCGTGAAGCATGGTTTAACCCCGGCATCTTTCAACATGGTCAGGAAAAAATGCCTGGATCGATTTATTCCGAAAACCTTGTGTGCATCGTCGGTGATTTCCTTTATCGTCATCATGGTTTCCGGGTCAAACTCGTTCGCCTCATCCTTGCCGGGCGCTGGCGGGGCGGCTGGGGTGGCCGGAAGGGCAGGGGCGGCCTGGACAAGCGGGACGGGTGGGGCGGGTGGAAGGGCAGGGGAGGGCAGAATGAGCGTGTTCTTCCTTACCCATTCGCGGATTGAATAGGGAATCTCTTCGATCCACATTCCGGATTTCCGGACAAACCAAATGGAAGCCTTTTTCATGTCAAGCCAAACCAGATCGCCCCAATCGATGAGATCATTGGAAGTGCCTTCGACCAATTCAGCCCCCGCGAGAAATATGTCGTTGTCAGTATAGGTGGCATCATTCAACATGCAGACCAGAGTCTCCATTATAATGGACATGATCATACGATCAGTAATGGATTCCTTAATGGGTTCATTTCGTAGAACCACGGTCTCATAGCCTAAAGAATGGAACCGATAGTTGACATACCGTCCTACAAATTCCGATATGGTTACTGCGTCAAAAAGGAGAAAGAACGGTTCGGCCATATCCCAGTCTTTACGGCAGGCAGGCCCCCGGTAAAAAATCTCCGTGACACATTTAATCCTGTATTTAATGTTGTTGTCTGGCGCCGCGAAAAGAGCGAATCCGTCAAGGCCGTCGATTCCGCTGCCGATCAGTCCGTCGGGTAAGATTTCGTCGTCTTCTGGCATGGGGCGCCTCCCTAATGGCGTCGGCCCTTGCAAGCAAAAGAGGGGAAGCGGGCAAGGGATTTCCGCTTGTCGGGTCGGGTAGCTATTCCGGCCCTATCCCCTCAAATTTATTGTCATCTATTCCATTGTCTCGTCAAG
>JAISYD010000336.1 GCA_031270145.1 Planctomycetota bacterium | reverse complement strand
GGCGGTTCCATCAGTGTCGGCGGCGGCGGCGTCTTCAAGCCCGGCATCACCCCGGGAAACCTGGTGCAACAGCATATGGCGGGCGACACCTCCTTTAGCGCCGCCAGCAGTTATTTCTTCCTTGACAACTTCCAATCCAGCCCCGGCGCCAGGCTGGAGATCGGCGGCATTTCGCTGATGCCGGATATAGGGCCGAATTCCACCGTGCGCGGCGACTCGGCAATCGCCGAAGTCTTCTATCCGCTGATTCAGTTTGGGACGGTTCCCCCTTCCGCCAGCAATATCGCCCCCTCCATGACCATAAGCAACAACCTGATGGAGGCGACCCTGGAATTTTACGAGATAAACGATCTGAGCAATCCCGAGCCCGACCCCGAAAAGATCGACGGCGTACGCCTCCATATCACCAAGGTCAACAATCTTTCAACCTTAACCGGCGTCGGCTCCTATGCCGACGTTTATCGCCTGATCCCGACCCTGTCCGAGGCGGAGCGGGATTTTCTGGATCACATCTACGCCGTCGGCGGGGCCTACGGGGAGGCGCTGGGCTTCCTTCAGACCCTGGGCGGCGCCGCGATCAACTATTCGATGCTGGCCATGCGCCACAACCTGAACCAGGCGCGCCGGAAAATCCAGCGGCGAAACGTCGATTACCAGAAGGAGGAATTGGCGGAAAAGCTGGCCATAAGCTCCGATCAATCATACGGCAGCCTGATCCCCTCCCGGGAGGGAAAGGGGGAAGAAACGGTTTACCACGGCATCTGGGCCTATATCGACCAGAGCTGGATGGATCAGGACGATTACGGCAACCTGGCCGGCTATCGCTACAACCCCTACGGCATCGGCATCGGCTATGAAAGGCACCACGACGAATGGATTTTCGGGGGCCTGCTCCGCTACGACGACGGAACCATCAAGTTGAAGTCGCAGGGCGGCACCCGGACCGACGTGCAAAACCTGCTGTTTTCCGCCTACGCCTCCTGGGCCAGCCAGGGCTGGTATTTGAACGGCAGCCTGGAGGGCGGCATAGGCTGGAACGACAGCGTCAGCCTCTTCAACCTGGCGGGGACGCCGGTCGTCGGCCGGAGCGGCGACTACGGCACCTCCGTCCTCGGGGCGTCGCTGGAGAGCGGCTACATGATGGACGGCTACCTCTGGGGCAACAACCTCCGGATGACGCCCTACGGCGGCCTGGGATACTCCAGGTATGATCGGGAAGGCTTCCGGGAAACCGGGGCCGGCAACTTGAACCGGATATTCGCCGACGGCAAAACGGACATTTGGGAGTGGTCGCTAGGTTTGCGCCTGGCCATGCCGTTTGAATTCGGCAACTTCACCCTCATCCCATCGTTCGACGCGGCCTGGATCCACCGGATGGACGATCCGCGCGACAACGGAAACGATGTGTCGCTGGCGACGGCGCCCGGCTCGGCCTGGCGCACCGACCTGTTCGAGGGGCGCAACGCCGCCGCCCTGTCGGGCGGCTTGTCGGCCAATTTCAAGTCCGGCCTCGTCCTAGGGGCCGAGTTCGACCTTGAAATGCGGAAAAAGGCCATGGGCAGCCGGCTCGGCCTCAATATCAGCCGGAACTTTTGAGGAAGCGGCCCCCTCAGTTGGCCTCCGCCCCCAGGCTCTTCCTGATGAAAGCGGCCCGGGCGGCGTCGCGGTCGCCGGAGTCCAGCTCCCGGCCCTCCAGCCGCTGCAGGTGGGCCGGCTGGCTGTAAAGGAAAAGGCGCTCCAGCTCGGGCATCCCGAGATCCCCGAACACTCCCAGGGCCAGGCCGAGGCGCAGGGACGACAGGTGCCGCATGGCCTCCTCCGAATTCATCCGCCTGGCGTGACGCAACAGGCCCCAACTCCGCCAGACCCGATCCTCGAGCTGGCCGCGCTCCGCCGTCGCCAACTCCACCCGCGCCTTTTCCTCGTAGCGCATGATGGCGAAGACCACCGCCTCAACGTCGTCGATCAAGTCGATTTCGCTCTTGCCGCAGGTTGCCTGGTTCGATATCTGGTAGAGTTCCCCGAAAGCCTCGGTCCCCTCGCCGTAAAAGCCGCGTACGGCTAGGCGCATTTCGTAGACGGCGCGGAAAACCTTTTCGATCTGCCTGGTCATGACCAGGGCCGGCAGGTGGAGCATGGCCGACACCCGAAGCCCGGTCCCGACGTTGGTGGGGCAGGAGGTGAGATAGCCGTAGCAGGGATCGAAGGCGAACTCCAGCCGCTCGGAAAGCTGATCGTCGAGCCGGTTCGCCCGGTCGTGGGCCTCGTGGAACGCCAGCCCCGGCAACAGGCACTGGAGGCGCAGGTGATCCTCCTCGTTCACCATCACCGCCAGCGCCCTCCCCGGGTTGAAGGTCACGGCGCGCGGTCCGGCGCCTTCGGCCAGCTCCCGGCTGATCAGATGCCGCTCCACCAGGATGCGGCATTCCAGGGGCGGTTCGTTTTCCAAATCCTTCCAGACGAAGTCCGCCCCGTCCGGCAGCGACTGGATGGCCCGCCGCACCTCGGCCAGGATGTCGGCCCGGTCCGACGGGTCCGGGTGGGTGGGGAATTTGCGCCCGGCCAGGTTGCGCGCCAGCCTCACCCGGGTGGACATGATGACGCCGGTCGACCGGACGTCGCCCCGGTTCGCGTCAGTCCCCATCCGCCGCCTTTCCGGGAACGGCTAGCCGCAAGGCGTCAAGCTCGGCCTTGAGGGCGGACGCCTGTTCGTAATTCTCCTCCGCCACCGCCTCCCGGAGCCGCCTTTCCAGGGAGCGGATGCCGCGGCCCGCCGCCGCGGCGGCGGGCGCGGCCGCGCCCGGCCGCTTGCCGACGTGGAGGGTCGCCCGGGCGGCCGTCCGAACCGGAAGATGGGCCGCCACCAGCCGGAGCAGCCGTTCGCCGAAGACCCGGTAATCCTCCGGGCAGCCCAGCCGGCCGCGGTCGTTGAAGTCCTTCCAGGTCAAGCCGCAGGCGGGGCAGGCGACGTCGGCCTCCTCCGGCTTGGCCGGCTTGGCCGGCTTGGCGGCGGGCGGCTTCTTGCCCGCCTGGGCGAAGGCGCCCTTCTGCGCCGCCAGCCCCAGCAGTTGCGGCAGGTTGGCCGTATCCTGCAGGTTGAAGCCCTTCTCCTTGGCGCAAGCCTCGCAAAGGTGCATCTCCTTCTTCACCTGGTTCTTTATGTCGGTGAGATGGATGGAGGCCGGGGCTTTTTTGCAAATCTGGCAGATATACATGGTGCGATCCTAATGTTTTTCCCATTTGCGCAGGTTGGCCAACTCGGACAGGGTTTTGCCCGCCTTTATCTCCGCCGCCAGGCGGCGCTCGGACTCGGTCACGTCCAGGGAGCGGTTGGCGTACTCGAGAGCCGCCTCCCGGGGCAGGATCATCACCCCGTCGTCGTCGCCGAAGACCCAGTCGCCCGGGCGGACGGCTTGGCCGCCGATGGCGATCTCGGCCCCGATCTCCCCGAATCCCTTGGGCTCGCCGGCATGGGAGCAGACCAGGGTGGCGAAAAGGGGGAGGCCGAGCTTCGCCGATATGTCGACGTCGCGGATGCCGCCGTGGATCACCGCCCCCTCCAGTTTCCGGTTCAGCGCCGACTGGCAGGCCAATTCGCCGAACACCGCCGGCGGCACGCCGCCGGCGTCGACCACCAGCACCCCGCCCGGCGGGGTCTGATCGATGGCCTGAACCACCTTGTTCCAGTCGCCGGGCGCCGAGCGGACGGTCTGGGCCGGCCCGGCCAGCCGCAGCCCCGGCGTCCGGGAGATCGGCCCGGAGAGGCAGGGTCGGTGGTGCATGGCGTCGGAGAGGTTGGAGGTCGAGCCTTGGAGCAGGGCGTCGCGGATGCCGGAGGCGGAGGCTTTTTTGCCCGTTCCCGCGACCCCGGGCCGGCCGGAATCCAGGGCGCGGCGGATGGCCCGGGCGGCCTCGGCCGCGTTTTCCGCCTTGTGCAGGGCGCCGCCGACGATGACGATGTCGGCGCCGGCCCGCGCCAGCCCGGGCGCGGTCTCGGCGGTGACGCCGCCGGCGGCGGCCAGCGGCAGGTCGGTCGCCTCCCTGGCCGCCCGCAGCCGGAACAGGGGATCCAGGCCCAGCATCTGGTCGTCGATCGGCACATGGACGCCGACGATGTCCACCCCCAGCTTGGCGACCTCGGCGACCCGCCGGGCCAAAAGGTCCGGCGGGGTGTTGATGCTGTCGCAATAAGTCCGAAGCCCGTATTTGCGGCCGGCCTCGACGCATTGGCCGATGGTGGCGTCGGCGGCGGCGGCCAGCACCACCGCCACCTGGGCGCCGGCGTTGGCGGCGGCCTCGAATTCCACCCGCCCGGCGTCCATGGTCTTGAGATCCGCCACGATCACCCGGTCGGGGAAGGCGGCGCGCAGCCGCCGCACCGCCTCGAAGCCCTCCGACTTGATGAGCGGCGTGCCGGCCTCCAGCCAGTCGGCGCCGCCGGCTACCGCCTCGGCGGCCAGCCGGAGGGCCCGCTCCAATTCGATGAAATCCAGGGCCGCCTGGAGAACCGGCCAGGGCCCGTCCAGACCGCGAATTTTTTGTTCCATTCCATTTTCCCCCGCGCCGACGCGCCGCCCCGGGAAATAAACCTTTGACTGGCGGCGTCCCGGACGCTTCAATCTCCCTTGGCGCCAGGTCGCCCGGATCGGCCGACCAACCGCCATGATAACCGATTCATGGGAGATATCAAGCAATTGTTGAACTTTGGGCAAAAGCCGCCGCTCCTAGCGATTTCGCGGGATTTCGCCGTTTTCCACAAGCCGCCCGGCCTGGAGATCACGGCCGATGGCGAAGCGGCCTTCCTGCCGCTGGCCCGGGAGGCCCTGGCGGATTCGGGTTTGCTTCCGGTCCACCGCCTGGATCGCGACACCTCCGGGGCGTTGCTCCTGGCCCGAAATCCGGCGGCGGAACGGGAGCTGGCCCGGCTTTTCCGCCAGCGCCGGGTGGTCAAAACCTACCTCGCCCTTTGCCTCGGCGTCCCCGCCAACCGAACCGGGATCATCAACCGCGGCCTTTCCGCCTGGTCGGGCGGACGCCGGCCGGTGCGGATCCTGAAACGGGGGGGGCTGGTCGCCTCGACCGCCTATGAAAGGCTGGCCGCCTCGGCGGAGCTGCCGGGAGGCTGGCGGGCCAGTCTCCTGTCCTTT
>JAISYD010000333.1 GCA_031270145.1 Planctomycetota bacterium | reverse complement strand
CGGCGCGGGTGGAGACGCCGGTGAACGTCGAAGCCGCGGCGCGGGTGGAGACGCCGAAGGCGGCGGAGGTTCCCAAGCCGCCGGAAGCGCCGGCCGCGGTTGAAGAACCGGCGTCGGCAAGCGGCGAATCGCCGCGGCCGGTTGAAACCGGGAAAATTCCAGAGGCGGATAAACCGATTCCGGACGGAGCGGCGGAATCCGCGCCGGTTCCGGAGACTTCGGAAACGCCGGCGCCAGCCGAAACCGGAGTCCTTTTTTCCGATTCGCGCCAACCGGAAGGACTCGCCATCCCATATGGGGGCGGGCCGGAAATCGGCGGAGGCGAGAGCGGGCCGGTTTTGGCGCCGCTGGCCGACGCCGCCCTAGAAGTGTTGGGGGATGGCGTGTTCTGGCTGGGCGCCGGGCACGATTTGACCCGGGAACTGAGCGCCGTTCTCGAGGCAAAGCGCATTCTTTTGCTTGCCTCCGGCGAGGAGGCGGGTTTTGAGATTCCGGCGGCGGCGAGCGAAACCATTCCCGCCAGGATGGCGGACATTGGAGTGGACGCGGCGGAGCGTTTCCTTTTCCGGATCCGGGACGGGCCGCTTCCGCTGGTGGCCGCGGTCTTGCCGGGAGCCGAGGGCGCCGCTTTTTTCAAGGGCGCCTATCTGCTTCTGGAGCGGAATATGGATTTGTCCGAGGCGTTTTCCGCCATCCTCCCGGATTTGCCGGAATCCGGCGAGACTGGCGATGAAATCCGGCATCGGCTTTCCAGGTTACGGGAAAGCGCGGGAAAATGATTTTGCCGATTTTGCGGTTCCTTTGACGGGTTGCGGCGTTTGGCGTTTTTTTCGCGGGGCGGATCAGATGGCTGCCGGGCATGGCCCGGAGGAAAGTCCGGCCACCACAAGGCAGGAAAGCGGGCAACGCCCGCCGGAGGCGACTCCAGGGGCAGGCAACAGAGAGCAGACCGCCGTTCCCGCGAGGGGACGGTAAGGGTGAAAGGGTGGGGTAAGAGCCCACCGCGCCGGCGGTAACGTCGGCGGCACGGCGACTGTCCTTCCGGTGCAAGCGCAAATAGGGGGCGAGAAGACCATCCCTCGAGATGGCCGGCGCGGGGCCGCCTGTCCCGCCAAAAGCCCCGGGTAGCGTGCTAGAGGCGGGCGGCGACGCCCGTCCCAGACAAATAGCCATCCTCGACAGAAGCCGGCTTATCGATCCGCCACGCGGTTTTTTACGGGTTTCCCGAGGGGGCGGCCATGCCGCGGACGCATTCCTTTTCCTACCGCGTTTCCTACGGCGATACTGATCGCATGGATCGGGTTTATTACGCCAACTATCTGGAAATTTGCGAGCGCGCCAGGGGCGAATTGCTGCGGGAGGCCGGCTTCCCCTACCGGGGCATCGAGACCGGCGGTTGGTTTTTCCCGGTGCGGAGTTGCCAGGCGCGCTATTTCGGCTATGCCGTTTACGACGATCTGTTGCTTTGCCGCACCCGGATCACCCGGCTGCGCCACGCCACCCTGGCCTTCACCACCGACATATTCCGCGACGGTTCCCCGAAACCGCTGGTCTCCGCCACCGTCGAGCTGGCCTGTGTCCGGATGGACGGCAGGCCGGACGTGATCCCGCCGGAACTCCGGACCGCCATCGCGCCCTATGTGGAGGAATGACTTTGCGGCGGCCGGGCTCCCTGGGTTGCGCCCTCGCCATCCTTTTTTCCGCCGCCGTCCCGGGCGGGGAGGCGGGCCTTTCCCTGGCCGAGGCCGACAACCGCCTGGGCGTGGCCTTCCGCCTGATTGAAGGGGGCGTATTCGAGCGGGCCGGCGAAATCGCCGCGTCGATATTGGACGCGCCCGGGGCCGCCGCTTCGGACGACCCGAATCGCGGCGAATGGCTGCGCCGCCGGGAAATGGCGCGTTTCGCCCTGGATCGCTCCCTTCTCGGGTTGGCGGTTTCCCGGGAGGATTTCCAGGCCGCCGCCGTGGCGCTGGGACAACTGGCCGACAACCGCTATCGGTTGGCCGATCCAGCCTATGACATCCAGGCCGCCTATTGGGCCGCCCGCGCCAACGAAGCCATCGGCGAATACCGCGAGGCGGTCAGGCTGTATACCCGGGTGGGCGGGGTATCCCTTCCCCTAGGTCTGGAAGGCGACGCCGCCCAGCGTACTTCCCGCTGCCTGCGGCGGCTGGCCGACGAACTGCCCTATCCCGGCGGCCTTGCCGACCGCCAACTCCGCGACCGTCTTCTCAACCAAGCCATAAGCGAACTGGATCGCGCCCGCCTGGCCTTCCCGATGGGCGACCGGCGGCGGGAAATCGAGCTGGATATGGTGGCCCTGCGTTTGTCCCGGCGGGAGCCTCAGTTTGTCCGCGACGCCGCCTCGGCCGCCGACGCCCTCATCGCCGGCGACGCGGCGCGGGATCGTTTCCGAGCCCGGGCGGTTTTTTACCGCGGCCAGGCGGCGTCGATGCTCGGCAACCCTCAAGAGGCCGCCGCTTGGTTCCGCCGCGTTCTGGGGGAGGAAAATCCCGACGACGAGGATCGGAGGAACGCCGGGCTGGGGTTGGCGCTTTCCCTGATGGAGTTGTCCGAATCGGCCGGCGCGGACGCCAAACGCGACTTCCTGGCCCAGGCGGAGGCGGCGCTGGATCAGGTCCTGGCCGGCGCCGACGGAATTTCCGGCTGGGACGGGGCTCGGGTGGTCAAGGCCCATGTGCTCCTTTCCCTGGAACAGCCCACGGCGGCGCTTGAAACTCTCGCCCCGATCCTCAAGGGCGGACGCGTCCGCCATTCCGCCTGGATGGCGGCCGGGCTGGCCGAGTTGGCCAGGGGCCGCCCGGCCGAAGCCGTCCGCCATTTCTATCCCGTCAGCCGGCCGTCCAACCCCGACGTCAACCTCCGCCGCTCGGCCAGCCAAAAAGCGGCCGGCGCGGCCCGAGCGAGACGGGATTTCGGTTTTGCCCTGGCCATGAACCATCGGGCCTCCCGGATGATCCGGCGCGAACTCCTGTTTTCGACGCTCCTGGTTTCCGAATTCCAAGCCATGGAGACCATTCTCGACCTGGGCCGGATGGACGGGCCCCTCTCCCTGTCCGGGAACATCGATCTGCTGATGATCGATACGGACGACGCCCTAACGCAAATAGGCCAGAGGCGGGCGGAGGGCGCGGGGAATCTTGCCGAGGCCCTGGGCCGGCTTCTGGCCGGCGGCGGCAATCCCGACAGCGCCTACGATTTGGCGACGGCGGCCGAGGCGGCCTGGAACTGGTCCGGGGACGGCGCCGAAAAGCTGAAGCTGGCCATCGGCATGGCGGCCCGACTGCGCCAGCGGCAACCGTCCGGCATCGCCGACAGCGTCCTCTCCTCCCGCCTGGGCGAGGCCCATAACGCCCTGGCCCTGGCCAAGGTCGAGCGTTTGCTGGCCGGCGTCCAGCCGGACATCGCCGGCATAGAGAACGCGCTGGCGGATTTCGCCGCCGCCTCGGCCGCCTTCCAGGCGGCATATTCCGGCGGGAGAGCCATTCCGGACAGTCTGGATCAAGGCATGGTAGGCATGGAATCCGGAGGGTTCCTCACTCGCCTGGCGGATCGCTGGAATCGCGGGATTTGGCTGGCCGAATCATTGCGCTGGCGGGACGAGGCCCGGCGGCGGGTGGAGGCGTCGCTCATACCCTTCAACCACGCCCTAGCCGCCTCCCCCCCCTCCAGCCTGGCCGCCCGCCGGGCCAAATGGTCGCGGGGCCGAGCCCTGGAATTCTTGGGCGACTGGCGCGGGGCCGGAGCCGATTATCTGGCGCTGATGAACAATTCGGAGCTCCCCCGGGCGGTCCGGATCAACGCCGCCCGGCGCTGGGCCGTCTGCATGGGCGAGTTGGGGGACGGACGCCAGGCCCTGGCGCGTCTCGCCGTTTTCGCCGACAACGACGCCGAGGCGGCCCTGCTCGCCGGGAAGCTGGCCGAAGCGTCCGACAATCCCCGCGAAGCCTGCCGGCGTTATTTTTTCGCCGCCGACCCCGCCTCGCCCTCGCTGCCGCCGGCCACGCCGGGCCGGGCCGGAGAGGCGGCCTATCGCGCCGCCAAGCTGATTTTCGCGAATCCCTCCGAGGCGGATCCCTTGACCGACCCGGCCGTCCTCGTCGCCTCCGCCCGCGAACTCCTGGAAAAATCCGTCGCCGCCGACCTGGGCGGCCCCTGGGCCATATCCATACTGGAACTGCTGGGCGACAGTTGGATGTCTTCTCCCGATCCGAACGGCTGGCTATTCGCCCATCGTCTGGCGGCCGCGGCCAGGGAACGCCCCGATGCCTCCCCCGAACTGGATCGCGCCATGTGCTTAGTGGCGGCCCGGGCCATGGCGGCGGGCGGCAGGTTCGAGGAAGCGCTGCAGGAACTGGACCGGGCCCGGGAGCTTCTTGATCGGGAAGCGGCGCCCCAGCCCCGCGACGCGGCCCGGATCGCCCTGGAGACAGCCAGGGTTTATCGGAAACAAGGCCGCTACGGCGACGCCGTCCGGGCTTTCGCCAATGTGTTCGCCTCCTATCCGGGCGAGGAGGCGGAGGCCGACGCCGCCAGGCTGGAAGCGGCGGAGACCATCATGCTCCCGCCGGCGTCGCCTGGCGAGCGGGAAAGGGAACAGGCGCGGGGGATCATCTCCGGCCTGACGGATCAGCTCAGGGCCGAGAAATTGCTGCGTGAATACGGGATACATTGACATTACCCCGCCCTTGGCGAAAATGGGCGCGGGCCGGGCGTTCCGGACGCCGTTGTTCCGCCTTTTTGGAGATATGCCATGTCCATCGCCCTGCAACGCTGCATCAATCCCGGCTGCGCCGCCGAATACGACGTGCTCCAGACCCTCCCCAAGTGCCCGAAATGCGGCAACCTGCTGGATGTCGACTATGATTGGGACAGGATGCGCCTTCCGGATCGGGCGGATCGGCTGGGCCGGCTGGCCGCCTGGCCCTCCGGCGGCCCGGGGTCGGTCTCCGGGGTATGGCGCTTCGGCGATCTTCTTCCCTTCGCCCCGGCCGACAAGCGGGTGAGCATCGGCGAAGGCCGCACTCAGCTCAGGCCATCGCCGCGGACCGCCTCGTACGTCGGGGTGGGGAGCGATTGCCTCCGGCTGCAATACGAGGGGCTCAACCCCTCCGGCAGTTTCAAGGACAACGGCATGGCCGGCGCCTTCACCCACGCCAACCTAGTCGGGGCCAGGGTGGCCGCCTGCGCCAGCACCGGCAATACCTCGGCCAGCCTCGCCGCCTTCGCCTCGGCCTCGGGGCTCATGCGGGCCATCATTTTCATAGGCGACGGCAAGATCGCCTACGGCAAGCTGTCCCAAGCCCTGGATTACGGCGCCGCCACCCTGCTGGTCAAGGGCGACTTCGACGACGCCATGGCCCGGGTCCAGGAGGTGTGCGCCGAAGAGGGGATCTATCTGGTCAATTCGGTCAACCCCTTCCGCCTGGAAGGGCAAAAGACCACCATGTATCGCGTCCTGGAGGGGCTGGACTGGCGCCTCCCCGACTGGATCGTCTGTCCCGGCGGCAACCTCGGCAACAGTTCCGCCTTCGGCAAGGCCCTGTACGAGCTTTACGATCACGGTCTTATCGCCAAGCTGCCCCGGCTCGCGGTGGTCAATTCGGCCGGCGCTCCCACCCTTTCCCGGCTGGTGAACCAGAAGGGCCTCAAGTGGAACGGCGGCCGGGTGGACGACGCCGTCATTTCCTCCTACTATGCCGGGCTGGACGCCAGGGGCGAAAAGGCCCGCACCCTGGCCAGCGCCATCGAGATCAACCGGCCGGTGAACCTGAAGAAATGCCTGCGCGCCCTTGAGCGCGCCAACGGCGTGGTTCTGGAGGCGACGGATCAGGAAATCCTCGACGCCAAGGCCTGGATCGCCAGGGACGGCCTCGGTTGCGAGCCGGCCAGCGCCGCCTCCGTGGCCGGCGCGAAAATCCTGGTCGAACGGGGCGTCATCGACAAGGACAGCCTGGTAATCGCCATCCTCACCGGCCACCAGTTGAAGGACCCCCACGCCACCGTGGCCTATCACAGCTACGCCGAGGACAAGCTCCGGGCCGATTACGGCGAATTCGGGGTGGCGTCGTCCCGTTTCGCCAACCGCCCCATGCCGGTGGCCAACTCGCTTGGCGACATCATCGACGCCATCCGCGGAATCTCCTGATCCGGCCGCGCGGAAGGGATTTCTCCGCCCGCGCTATTTTTCGCGTCCACTTCGCGTACCCCGTTGACAAGAAGTCGCGGAGGAGGTAATATTAACGGCAACGCTATTTGCGGCGTGGATTGTTTGGAGAGTTTTTTATCCCATTTGTTTGAGGAGCAAAACATTATGTCGCTAATCAATAAGGAAGTGGCCGATTTCTCCGTACAGGCATTCCAGAACAACGAATTCAAGACTGTCGACAAGGCCGGCATCCTGGGGAAATGGAGCGTCTTTTTCTTCTATCCCGCCGACTTCACTTTTGTCTGCCCCACCGAGCTCGAGGATCTCGCCGACAAGTACGCCGATTTCAAGGCGGCCGGCTGCGAAATCCACGCGGTGTCCTGCGACACCCATTTCGTGCACAAAGCTTGGCACGAC
>JAISYD010000225.1 GCA_031270145.1 Planctomycetota bacterium | reverse complement strand
CGGCTTCCGGGAGGGCGGGGTCTACCCGGCCCTGCTTGAGGCGAAAAAAGCCGGGAAGATACGTTTCATCGGCATCACCAATCACCACCTGGGCCGGGCCCGCCAGGCGATTGAGAGCGGCGCCTTCGACACCCTCCAGTTCCCCCTGTCCGTCCTCTCCTCGCAAGAGGAAATCGATATGACCTTCCGCTGCCGGGATCTGGACATCGGGGTCATAGCCATGAAGGCCATGTGCGGCGGTCTGCTCCCGGACGGCCGCCTGCCCTTCGCCTTCCTTGGCCAATATCCCCACATTGTGCCGATTTGGGGGCTGGAGAAGGAGGAGGAGCTGCGGCAATTCATTTCCCTGGCCGGGAACCCGGAGCCATTCACCCCGGCCATGCGAGCGGAAATCGAGAAATTGCGGCTGGAACTCGGGGACGAATTCTGCCGGGGCTGCGGCTATTGCCTGCCCTGCCCGGCCGGGATCGATCTGCCGATAATGATGCGTATCGCCTTCTTCGTCAAAAGGAATGTCCCGGGCAGCCAATTCAACGCGGGGCGCCTGCGGCAAGTAGCCCGCATCGACGCATGCGTCAATTGCCGGAAATGCGTCGGCCGCTGCCCCTACCACCTGGAGGCGCCGAGGATCCTGAAAAAACAGCGGGACGAATTCAACCGCCTGCGCCGGGAATTTCTCGAAAAGCGCTGATCCCCCACCCACCACACAAGGACGCCGTTCCCGCCATGGAGCCAGCCAGCCCGGATCGACAAAGCGCCGAATTGGAGGCATTGAACCGGATCGCGGCCGAGTTGGCGGCGGCCCCGGACCCGGCCGAGGCCGTCATGCCGGCCCTCAAGCTGCTCGAGTCCCACCTCAACATGCGCCACGCCACCCTGGCTCTGCTGGACAGCGGGGCGGGCCAGATCTCGATAGATTTGGCCAGCGGCCTCACCTGCGAGCAAATCGGGCGCGGACATTACCGCCTGGGCGAGGGCGTAACCGGCAGGGTGGCGGCGAGCGGCAGCCCGGCGGTCATCCCCTCCACCTCCGACTGCCCGGAATTTCTGGACCGCACCACCCGGGGCGGCCGGCGCGGCGGCTCCTCCTTCATTTGCGTGCCGGTGGTCATCGGCAAGGAAATCCTCGGCACCCTGTCCCTGGACGGGGACATCCGCCCGGAGGCGGAGCTGTGGGAGCGCGCGAAGCTTCTTGGGATGGTGGCGGCGCTGCTGGGCCAGGCCATCCGCATGCGGCGCGAGGCGCGGGAACGCCAGGCCGCCCTGGTCGACGAGAACGCGCGGCTGCGCGGACGGATGAAAACGCATGTCTCGTCCCGGAACATCATCGGCAAGTCGCGGGAAATGCGGATAGTCTTCGACCAGATCGATCAGGCCGCCTCCAGCCGCTCCACCGTCCTGGTGAACGGCGAGACCGGCACCGGCAAGGAACTGGTGGCCGAGGCCCTGCATTACACCGGCGATCGGGCCGGCGGACCCTTTGTCCGGGTCAATTGCGCCGCCCTCCCCGAATCGCTGATCGAAAGCGAGCTTTTCGGCCACGAGAAGGGGGCCTTCACCGGCGCGGTGGCCCGGCGGCGGGGCAGGTTCGAGCAAGCCGACGGCGGGACGATCTTCCTGGACGAGATCGGGGACATCTCCCAACTGATGCAGGTCAAGCTGCTCCGGGTGCTCCAGGAGCGCGAGTTCGAACGGGTGGGCGGGCAGGACACCATCAAGGTGGATGTGCGGGTCGTGGCCGCCACGCACCGCGACCTCTTCGCCATGGTGCGGGAGGGGCGCTTCCGAAGCGACCTTTTCTACCGCATCAACGTTTTCCCCATTTATTTGCTGCCCCTGCGCCGACGCCAGTCCGACATCCCCCTCCTGGCCGAATTTTTCCTGCGCAAATACGCCGCCAACGCCGGCAAGCGGATCACTTCCATCTCGCCCGAGGCGCTGGAAATCTTCAATCGCCACTCCTGGCCCGGCAACGTCCGGGAGCTGGAGAACTGCATTGAGCACGCGGTCATCCTGGCCGACGGCGCCTCGATAGGCGTCGACCACCTGCCGGCCGGCTTGCGCTTCCCGGCCGACGATCCCGGGGTCAGGCTGGACTTCAAGTCGCAGGTGGAGAACTTCGAGCGGGGCCTGATCGTCGAGGCCCTGAAGGCCACCCGCGGGAACGTCAGCCAGGCGGCGGGCCTGCTGATGACGACCCCGCGCATCATTTCCTACCGCGCCAGGCTGCTCGGGGTGGATCCCGCCGCCTTCGCCCATGATTAGCGGGGCGCCGGCTGTCCGGCGAACGGCCAATCCCGGCAAAGGATTTTGGCGTATTGGCCGGATCGCGAGTACTTGACGTGGAGGTAATCGCTCATGGACAATTCGGGCATGACTCCGGAATGATCGAGAAAACGCATCCTGCCGGAGCGATCATGGCGGGAAATCATAGCCTGTATTTTCCCCAGGAAGTAGGCCCAGGTTTCATCCCTGAGCTTTTCCGACAGGGGAAGCGCTATAAAAACGAACCTTAATCCGTGTTTATCGGAGAAATCCAGCATCTTGTCGAATACGGCGAGTTTTTCGCCGCCAAGATGCTCTTCGTCGCCGCCTTTCCCGCGCGTCCGCCCGGCCATTCGCGCGACGTGATCCAATATGTTGGCTTGCCTGATTGGGTCGTCAGGAACGTCGGACGCCCCGCTTTCCGCCAACTCGTCGCCGGTCGTCCTCCAGGGAGGCCAATCGATTCCCTTGAGCCAATCGATCCCGTCGGGAATGCTGCCCGTCTCGCCAATTATTGTGCAAACCCTTCTCAGTATCCAGAATGGCCTGATGATCCTGTGGATCAGCGCGGTGGACGGCGCGCCGAACCGCGGCGCCGAACCGGTTCCGGCCAATTTGTAGAGCCGGGGAAACAGCCGGCGCCTGGTCGGGGTGAAGTGGGGTTCCAAAAGGGTTTCGGAGGTTGAAAAAAGCGAGGGAATCGTTCCGAAGACAAACACCGAGTGGCGGCGGGCCCGGGGAGGGATAAAGGCGAAAGCCGCTTGCATGATTTCGTAGGTGTCGGAAAACAAGCCGCCTCCATAGGCGCCGTTGAGACAGAGGCTGTGGACCTCGTATTCGGGAAGTAGAGCCTCGATTTCGC
>JAISYD010000193.1 GCA_031270145.1 Planctomycetota bacterium | reverse complement strand
CCTATTGCCGAACATCGACTGGGTCGGCGCAATCGACTGGAATGTCCGGGACTTCCATTCGTACGACACCGCGCACGGGGCAACCTACAACTCATACCTGGTCAGGGACGACGCGAACGCCCTGATCGACGCGGTCAAGGCCCCGTTTTTCGCGCGCTTTTACCGGCAAACCACGGAATTGGCCCCGCCCGAATCGATCCGCTATCTGGTTTGCAACCACGCCGAGCCCGACCATTCGTCCGCGCTGCCGCTGGCGGTCTCCGCCTTCCCGAACGCCCAAATCGTCGTCAACAAAAAATGCCGCGACACCCTGATCCGCTATTACGGCGGCGAAGCCTGGAATTGGCGCCTGGTACAGACCGGCGACTCCATCAGCCTCGGCAAGCGCACCCTGACCTTCATCGAAACCCCCATGGTGCATTGGCCCGACTCCATGATGACCTATGTGCCGGAGGACGGGCTGCTCTTTTCCATGGACGCCTTCGGCCAGCACTTCGCCGGAACCGCCCGCTTCGACGACGAGGCGGACCCCGGCGTCATCATGGGGGAGGCCAAGACCTATTACGCCAACATCGTCGCCCCCCACGGCAAGGCGGTGCAAAGGACGCTGGCCAAGGCCGGCGGCCTGAAGCTCAACCTGATCGCCACCTCGCACGGGGTGATCTGGCGCCGGGGCGTCCAGGCCATCCTTTCCGCCTACGGCGACTGGGCGGCCCACAGGATGGCGCCCAAGGTGGCGGTGTTTTACGACTCGATGTGGGACAGCACCGGCAAGATCGCCGAAGCCGTCATCAACGGGGCGTCGGTAAAGGGGGTCGAAACCGTTCTCCTGCATGTCCGCCACAACAACCTGACCCGCGTCGCCACCGAATTCCTGGACACGGCCGCCTTCGCCTTCGGCTCCGCCTCCCTGAACAATTTGCCCATGCCCCAGGCCGCCGCCGCCCTGGTTTACCTGCGCGGCATGAACTTGCCGGAAAAAACCGGCTTCGCCTTCGGATCGTACGGCTGGGGGGGCAGGGGAGCCCCCGAGTACGTGGAGGAACAAATGAAACTGGCGGGCTGGAAAATTTCCCGGCCCATCCTGAAATGCCCCTATCTGCCAACCGGCGACACCCTGGCCGAGGCCGAGGAGGCCGGCAAGGCGTTAGCCGGGATCGCGCTGCAAGCGGACCGGGAAAAGCGGGAAAGCAAATAACTTGGGGATGCCCGGCATCGATGGACGTCAAACCGCGCATCTGGGTGATTGATTCGGAACGGAAGCCGCTGGCCGAAAGCCTCGCCGCCTTCGCCGACTGGGCCGAGGCGCTGTATATCGGCCCGGAGGACGCCGCTCCCGACTGGGAAAACCACCCGGACGGCATTTTCTTTTCCGCCGAGCTTGCCGGCGGCGCCGGCGGCGAGGACTTCGCCCAATTGGCGCGCGAGGCGGAGGGCCTGCCGCTGATCGCGGTGGCGGGCTATCGGAGCCTGGCCCAGGCGCTCGCCTTCTTCCGGGCCGGCGCCGGCGATTATCTGTCGGTACCGCTGGATGCCGACGAGGCGCGGCGAAGTTTCACCGTCCTGCTGGAAAGGGCGGGCAGCCAGGCGCTCCGGCGGCTGATCCTCGCCCCCTGCCCGGACATCGATGTTGACGTCGAACCGCAACCCGACGCCGCCGGCGGCGTCCAGCCGCGGGAAAACGCCGGCGCCGAGCCGCAAGAAGAGGACATCCTAGCCCGGTTGGACCAGGAAGAGCCGCCCGCCCCGGGCGTTGCCGGCGCGGCCGGCTTCGTTTCCGATCATGAGCCGGCGGCGGAGCGTCCCCTCCCGGGGGAGGAAGAGGCGGCCGGCTTCGCCCCGGCCGAGGAGCCGGAGGCGGTGGACGGGCTGCCGATTTCCACCTTGTGGGAAGAGATGCCCTGTGGCATCCTGGTTTTCGATTCCGGCGGCGCCCTGGCCTTTTCCAATTCATTGGGGCTCTCGCTTTTCGGCTACGCCTTGCCGGAGGCCCTGGGGGAAGCCCTTGACCGGCGGCGCGGCTCCTTCGCGGCCCATACCGCCAACGGCAAGCCCCTGGCCGACAACCAATGGCCGCAGGTATTGGCCCTGCGGGCGCGCGCCGCCCGCTCCGCCGTCCTCTCCATCGTCCGGCCGGACGGCCGCCGCCTGTGGCTTAGGATCGACTGTCTGCCGCATCTGGCGGATGGCGAAATCAACCGGCTCGGCATGACCATCGTGAACCTGACCGGGGAAATCCCGGCTTTCGTCCCCGCTCCGGCGCCCAAGGCCGCCGGGCCGGGAAAGGCGAAGCGCTCCCGGAAGGCGCGGAGGAAAAATTGACGCCTCCTTCCCCTTCCGATCCTCCTCCACTCCCCGGGAAACCCGGTTGCCGCCGCTGGGCCTGTTTCGGCCGCCTGGGGCTGGTGCTTCTTTCGGCTTTGATCGCGCTGGCGCTATTCATCATGTTTTCCCCCCTCGTTGATTCGGAGGATGCCGATTCCTTTGGCGTCGAGAGCTTGCCGCCGGCAACCCTTTGGGTCATGGAGGCGCGGGACCTCCGGGGTTTGTTGCGGCAAGTAAGGAAAAACCCGGCCAGCCTGGAATTGCTTGCCGGTTTGCTGGATCATTTCGGCGATCCGCTTATCCCGCCCGGGATCCGGGAAAAATACCCCGGCTGGCGCCTGCGGGATTTGCTCAACCTCCCCGATTTCCTGCTGGCCGTCCTTTTTCCCAACCAGGTCATGATCGGGGCCAGCCAGGCATTGGCCGCCCCCGATGTCTCCGGCGCCGATCCGGCTTCCGCCCTTTTCATGATTTGCCGGCTGCCGCGGCTGGGACGCTGGCTTTTGGGAATATCCGCCGCCGACGCGCCCGATGGCTGGCTGACCTTCGGTTCGCCGTTGCGATCCGCCAACGGGGAAGCCCGCGCCCCGGCCAAAACTCCCCTGGCGCCGCTTCCCTTCCTGGGGCCTGGCGTCCAACTGGCTTGGCGCTTTCCCGTCGGCCGGAAGGAGGCGGGGCCGGGGCCGCCCGCCGAAACGCCGGCGGCGGGGCCGCCCGGACTGTTCAATCCCTTCGATCCCGCCTCGGGCGGCTCCGAAGCGCCGGAGGACGCCGCCGCCTTGCCGTTGGACCCTGGCGGCCCCGAGGATTATGAAGGCCGGCTGTTCATCTCGCCCCGCGCCGCCGGCTGGACGGCGGAGGGGAATTTTCAGGCGGCGGCCGGGGAAGCGTCGCTGCCTCGGCCCATTGAAGCGAAGGCTATCCGGCTTGCCCGGGGCCGGCGGGACGGGGACATTGCCGTCCGGATCAAAATAGCGCCGGAGCGGCTGGAAAGCTGGCTGGAGGTTGGACGCGACCGCTTGGCGCGTTTATGGCCGGGGTGGTTGCCGGGCAATCCCGTGGCCCCGCTTTTTTCCGCCTGGCTGGCCAACGCCTCCGGCGACTTTTACCTGGCGGCCCGCCCGCCCGCCGCCCCGGCGGTCGCCGCGGTTCCGCCTCTCCCGGTGTTCAGCCTTGGCTGGCGCTGGCGGCCAGGGACGGACGGGCGGGCCGCCGACGCCTTCGATTCCGCCTTGGCCGAGTGGTTCGCCGGCCTGACCGGCCCCGGCGCGCCCAACCCGATCCCGCTGATCCGGAACAGCCTGGCGTACGAATCCCGCGTCGAGGGCGGGGCGCGCCGGGGCCGCTTGACCCTGCCGGCGGTGGCGGTGAACTCGATCCGGCCGGCCTGGCGGCTGCCGCTGGCGGAAGGGCAGGTGAG
>JAISYD010000159.1 GCA_031270145.1 Planctomycetota bacterium | reverse complement strand
CGAAGGCGATGAGGGAAAGGCAAACGGTCCAGAATCCGCCCTTGAGAATGCCGCGCACGATGTCCGCGAGGGAGAAGTCGATCATCCGCGTCCCCTGGCGATGACCCTGTCTCCGAACGCGAGCAGCGAGCGGCGCGTCAGAACGGCGAGAACCAGGTATGCCACGGTTGTGAACAAATAGATTTCAAACGCCCTGAAGGTGCTTGACTGGAGCAGGTTCGCCATGTACGACAGTTCCTTGACCGCGATTTGCGAGCACACGGACGTGCCCAGCATAACGATGACGATTTGGCCGCAGATGGCCGGCCACACCGTTTTGAGCGCCGGACGGAGAAGGACATGGCGGAACACCTGTCCCCTCGTCATGCCGAGGGAGAACCCGGCCTCCGACAGTCCCCTCGGCAGGGATTCCAATCCGGCCCTGATTATTTCCGTCGCGTAGGCGCCAAGGTTCAGGGTCATCGCCAGAATGGACGCCAACCAGGCCGGCAGGAGAATCCCCAGCGACGGAAGTCCGAAAAACACGAAGTACAGTTGCAGCAAAAACGGCGTATTGCGAATGCATTCGATATAGACGGCCGCCGCGCCGCGCCAAATCCTCACCCGCCAGAAGCGGACGACGGCGCCCAATACGCCGACGCACATCCCCAAGGAAACGCCGCCGGCCGTGAGGAACAACGTAACGGCGATCCCGAAGGCGAACGACGCCAGGTTCCGTCCTATGGGCTCCCATGACATCTGATATCCCATTGCTCCCCTCCGACCAGGTGAAGCGCGCGGCGTATTCGCCGGACGGCGCCGCGGAACGGCGTCCCGTCCGAGCGCGCCGTTCAATCCGTTCGGCGGCGCTGCCGCGCAAAAGCCTATGGCGGCGGGACGGATTTCCCCGAGGGAACGGCGTCACAAATCCGCGGGCATGGGTATATTGAGCCATTTTTCGCACAATTCGGCGATTTTCCCGGTTTTCTTCAAATCGGCGATAATAGCGTTCAATTTGGCTTTCAGGGCCGGTTCATCGCGGGGCAGGCCGATATAGCAGGGAGAATTCTTGATCATGAATTTGGGTTCCAGCGGCTTGGCGGGATTCCTGGCGTTCAGGGAGCCCGCGACCACGTTGCCCACCGCGATCAACTGCACCTGGCCGGAGAGATAGGCCGCCACAACCGCGCTTCCGTCCTCGAAGCGGCGCATGTCGACCAAACCGGAGATTATTTTCGTCAACTCGAGATCTTCGACAGATCCCCTGGTGACCGAAACCGTCTTCCCGTCAAGGTCGCCCGGACCTTTCACCGCAATGTCGGCGGGGCCGAAGACGCCGCTGTAGAACGGCGCGTACGCCTGGGTGAAATCGATGACTTTCTCCCTTTCGGGATTTTTGCCAAGCGAAGAAATAATCAAGTCGGCCCTGCCGGAGGAAAGATAGGGAACGCGATTCGTGCTTGTGACCGGCACCGACTCGAGTTTCACGCCTAATCCTTTGGCGATGAGATCGGCCATATCGATGTCGTAACCGATCAGCTCCATATCCGAATCGGTAAAGCCGAACGGCGGGGAACCCTGAGGCACGGCGATGCGGACGGTTTTGGCCGCTTCGATTGCGGCGAGTTTCGCGTCTCCGGCCGGCGTCCGGCCGGCCGCCAGTAAGGCCAGCGCCGCGCCAAGAAGGATGGCGCGCGCCAATCCCCTGGCATTGCTTCCGCTTTTTTCCATTGCATTCTCCCAGATAAAATAAAAAGCGCGCTTCCATACGGGAAGTGCCTGATGCCCTGCGCAACGCCCAACCGCAACATGTCGGTACGCCGCTATCCTTTACGTGCGGAGCGATTTCAGCGGCCAGCTCCCCTAGCCGCGCGAAGCGCGAGTCCGAATGCTTCAAAAACGTTTAAGCAATTTCAATGCCTTTTTTCACCGCAATCGCGATTTTTAACTTTTCCCCGCTATTCCGTTAATTTTTTTGCCGGTTGCGGATGGGCCTGATTCATGCGCGCCAAGAATCGCGGACGAAAAATTTCAATTTTGTCGAGAAGATGACATTTCTGTCGGAAAAGGGACTGCTTTTCCACCCTCACATGATGAAGAGGCGCCGCCTGGCCGCGTTTGAATGTCCTGTCGGTTGCTTGACCGCCTCGACCTGCCCCGCCGACATGGCGATTTTGGAAATGACGTTCGCGACAAAACCATGGCCGCCGGCGGCTTCATGGGGATGACCCGAATCCGGAGCGATATCGGGCATGGGGGATTCCGCCTGGGGCGGCGGAGAGCCGTTTTCCTGCTCTTCGTCGCGCCCGCGGAGAATTGGCGATTGGCCGATCTTGGGAAATGGTTCGAGGCGGGACGTTTGGCCCGAATCCGACGGCGTTGGCGTCGATTCCGACGATTCCCTTGACGCCGGGCCCCGCTTCGGCGAAAAATAGCCCATGCGGAAACTGCATGACAAATTCTTCAGGCAAGCCAAACGCGAGGGGAAGCTGGCCCGCTCGGTCTACAAGCTGGAGGAACTGGACCGGCGGGAGGGCCTGTTTCGCCCCGGCGGCAAGGTGTTGGACCTTGGCGCCAGCCCCGGCTCCTGGACCGAGTATATCTTGGAGGCGGTTGGCCCGGGAGGGGTGGCTTGCGCCATCGATCTCAAGCCGATCCATCGAAAATTCAAGGGCCGGGCGCATTTCCTGCTCCGCGACGCGCGGGAGCTTGGCGACGACGATTTCGCCCGCCAGGCGCCGGACGGCTTCGACGCCCTGGTGAGCGACATGGCTCCCAACACCTCCGGCATCCGGATTGTGGATCAGTCCCGCAGCCTCGAGCTCTGCCAATGCGCCCTGACCCTGGCCCGCCGCCGCCTGCGCCGGGGCGGCAATTTCGTCTGCAAGATATTTTACGGCCCGGAAACCGAGGCTTTCCGGGACTCGCTGCCGGGGTTCTTCCAGGCCGTCCGGCTCCGCAAGCCGCTCGCCTGCCGGAGCGCCAGCATCGAGGCCTATGTCGTCGGCGTGGGCTTCGCCGGCCCGGAGGCGGGCTAGTGAGCCGGAAAACCTCCCGTCTGCCGGCCATCCTGTCGCTGGCCCTCCTCGCCGCCCCGTCCCGCCCCGCCGCCGATATGGGAGGGGCGGCCGGTGTGGTCATGGAGCTTCCCGACGTCTTTGTCCCGGGCTCGGGCCGGCCGCCCAGGGCCGGCGAATGGCTGGAATACCGCATTTCCTTCCCCGTCGATCCCCTGGAGAACAGCCTGGCCGAAAATCCGCTCGCCGCCCCCGGTTCGGAGCCTTCCGCCCCGGACGGCGCCGCTCCGGAGAAATGGGAATCGGCTTTCGATCCGCCGACGATTTGGCTGACCCTGCCGCTCCGCCTGGAGACGCTAAGCGTCGGCCGGGAGGCCTGCCGGGCCAGGCTGACTTTCGCCGGCTTCTCCGGCGAGGTGGATTTGCCGCTGGCGCCGCCCGCCGGGGCGGCGGAATTCCATTACCTGGCGCCGCAGCCAGCCGACGCGGCGGCGGTCCACCGGGCCGGCCGGCTCGATCTGAAATGCCTTAAAACCCGCCGCCGGGACAACGAGCGGGGCTTTGTCCGCCTTTCCAGTTCCGACGCGCCTTTCGGCCTGCTCCGCTTCGCCACCGCCGACCTCGACCTCGCCCTGGTGGGGTTTGGCGACGGTCTTCCCCCCGCCTACCCCTTGCCGGACGGCGACGGGATGGATCCGCCGCCGGGCCGGCTTTACCGGGAGGAATAGCCGTGAACCGGGAGGTGGATCGGGAATCGCCTTGGCGCTTCCGCCGGGGCCGGTTATCCTGCCGGGCCGGCAAAACCCTGAGCATGGGGGTGGTGAACCTTACCCCGGATTCCTTTTCCGGCGCCGGCCGGCCGGCGCCGCGGCCGGCGGCGGCGGCGGAGCAAGCCCTGGCGATGCTGGACGCCGGGGCCGACCTCATCGACTTCGGGGCCGAAAGTTCCCGGCCGGGCGCCGAGCCCATCGACGCCGGATTGGAAATCCGCCGCCTCGGCGACGTGGTGGCGCTGTTCCGGGCCAGGTCGGACGCCCCGGTGTCGGTCGACACCTACCATGTCGAAACCGCCGCCCGCGTCCTGGCCCAGGGCGCCGACGTCATCAACGACATCACCGCCCTCAGGGGCGGCTGGGGCGCGGAAAGCCCCGCCATGGCCGCCCTGGCGGCGCGGGAAGGAGCCAAGGTGGCGCTGACGCACATGCCGGAGCCGTCCCGCACCATGCAGGAGGCGCCGGTTTACGGCGACGTGGTGGCCGAGACGCGGGACTTCCTGCTGGAACGGGCGGAAGCGGCGATCCGGGCCGGCGTGGCGCGGGAGGACATCTGGCTGGATCCCGGCTTCGGCTTTGGCAAGACGCTGGCCCACAACCGGGAGCTCCTGCTCCGCCTGGGCGAGTTGGCCGGGCTGGGCTTCCCCCTGCTGGCCGGCCTCAGCCGCAAGCGCCTGATCGGGGATGCCCTGGGCCTGCCCCAGGGCGAACGGCTGGAGGCCAGCCTGGCCCTGGCGGTTCTGGCCTCCTGGAACGGCGCCCGGATCGTACGGGTCCATGACGCCGGGGAAACAGCGCGGGCGGTGGGCATGGCCGACGCCATGCGGAATGGCGTGGCGGGGGCGTAAGTGGGAGCGGGGCTATATGGGAAAGGGAGCGGCAATTGGGAGCAAAGGGCGGGACAGGCGCGAAAAAACGCTTGCCAAAATCCGAAAACCGCCTATGATTGCTTTCAGCCGCTAGACGGTCTCGTCCCCATCGAAACATCGCCCGCATCCCCGGCGGCAGTCGCCAAGGCCGAAGTTGCCCGCCGTGGGCAACGCCCCAGACGGTGCACGACGCCGGACAGCCTTCGCCGCCGCGCCGAAAATATTGAGGAATGGAAGGAGACGGAGCATGAGGAAAATTACCGCGTTGACGGCCGTGATTCTTTGCCTTGGCCTGGCGGCGGGGCCGGACGGCGGAGCCCTGGCCCTGGACTATCCCAACAGCCCGGTCAGCATCATCGTACCCTACGGCGCCGGCGGCGGCACCGATTTGGTGGGCCGGGCGCTGGCCGACGCCATGAAAGGCTCCTTTCCCAGGGGCATCGCGGTTGAGAACCGCACGGGCGGCGGCGGCTCGGTCGGCATGTCCTACGGGCAGAACGCCAAGCCGGACGGCAACATCATCACCATGGTGACGGTCGAACTGGTAACCCTGCCCCACACCGGGACCGGCGGCGACATCGTTCACACCAAATTCATACCCATCATAATGGTCAATTCCGCCTACAGCGCCGTGACGGTGCAAAAATCCTCGCCCTACAACACCCTGGCGGATCTAATCGCCGACGCCAAGACCAGGCCTCTGCAGGTGGGCAATTCCGGCATCGGCGCCATCTGGCACCTGGCCGCCGCCGGCCTGGAGCAGGCGGCCGGCGTGGAGTTCATCCATGTGCCCTTCGACGGCGCGGCCCCGGCCATCACCTCGCTCCTGGGCGGCCATATCGACGCCGTGACCACCAGCTACGCCGAGGTGATTTCCCAGATCGAAGCCGGCGAGCTCAAGACCCTGGCGGTCTTGGCGCCGCGGCGCCTGGCCTCCGCTCCCCAGATCCCGACCGCCATTGAGCTGGGCCTTGACGTCGCCATCGGCACCTGGAGGGGGTTCGGCGTGCCGCTGGGCACCCCGGCCGACATCGTGGCATGGCTGGAAAAGACCTTTACCGAGGCGGCCAAGAGTCCGGCCTTCGTGAAATTCATGGAAAACTCCAAAAACGACATTGATTTGCTCTCCAGCCAGGAGTTTGCCAAGAAACTGGACCGCGACAACGAGTTGTTCAAAAAGCTGATCACCAATCTGAAACT
>JAISYD010000152.1 GCA_031270145.1 Planctomycetota bacterium | reverse complement strand
CGATCGCCCACCGTTCCGTAGCGGTTGGCGCGGCGGGGGCCGTATCCCCTGGCGCCCGCCGGGGGGTAGCGGCAGGCCGACATAACGCGAACGGCGGCGTCGACGCTGTTGACCATCGGAATGATTATTCCGTCCGGCCCCATTTCCAAAATCGGCTTGATGATGGCCGGTTCGCCCGCGGCCACCCGCACGAAAGCGCCGGCGCCGGCGCCGTTGACCGCGGTTATATGGGCGAGAATCTGTCCCTTGTCGAAGGCGCCGTGCTCGCCGTCAATCCATATGAACTTGTAGCCGAAATGGACCATGGCTTCCGCCATGGCGGGATTGGGGAGAAAAATGTGCCCGCCGACGGTGAATTCGCGGTTGTTCAGCCTCCTCTTCCATTCGCTTCCAAACGTTTTCATGGTTGTTCTTCTTTTCGGAAAATGTTGGGCGGCGCATCGGGCGCCGCGTCCTTGGCTACAAGCCAACCGCCCTGGGAATGAACAGGATGGTGTCCGGAATATACGTGATGATGAAAAGGACAATTATCATAACCCCGATTTGCGGCGTGATCTCGCGAATGATGCCTTTCAAGGGAGTTCCGGAGATTCCGGAGGTGATGAAAAGAAGCATGCCGAAGGGCGGCGTGCTCAGGCCCACCATCATGTTGAAGGTCACCACCACCCCGAAATGAACAAGATCGATTCCCAGCGCCTTGGCGACGGGGAGGAGGATGGGAATGAATACGAGTTGAATCGTGTTGGTGTCGATAAACATGCCGAGGATAAGAATGGCGAGGTTCGTGAGGAAAAGAAAGAAGTGCCTGTTCTCGGATATGCCGATCAGCCAAGTTCCCAGGTCGGCGGTGATTTGTTCGCGGGCGACGATGTAGGAAATGATCGAAGCCGCGCCGATCATGATGCTGGTCGCTCCGATATCCCGGATCGAATCCGTGAACACGACGAACAAATTCCTGATTCCCAGCGCCCGATAAGCGAACACGGAAATCAGGATGGCGTACAGTCCCGCAATCGCCCCCGCCTCGGTCGGCGTCATGACCCCGGTGTAGATGCCGGCGAGAAGTATGACCGGCGTCAAAAGCGCGGGAATGGAACGCAGGGCGCGGGCCGCGAAGACGGAGAAGGCGACTTTTTCGCCCACCGGGTAGTTGCGTTTCCTGGAAATATGCCTGACGTAGCACATCAACCCGATCGCCAGAATAATCGCCGGAATCATGCCGCCCAGGAAAAGCGCCCCGACGGAGGTTTCGGAAAGCATGGCGTAGATGACCAGCGGGATGCTCGGCGGAAAAATGGGGCCGAGGGTGGCGGACGCCGCGGTGATGCTGCAGGAAAACGCCGGATCGTAGCCCGCCTTGTTCATGGCGTTAATCTCGATCTTGCCGAGCCCGGCCGCATCGGCGATGGCGGAGCCGGTCATGCCGGCGAACAGCAGGGACGCCAGGACATTCACGTGCCCCAGCGCCCCGTGGAAGCGGCCGCACAGGGTGTTGGCGAAGCCGAAGATCATTTCCGTCACCTTGCCGCTGTTCATGATGTTGGCGGTGAAAATGAAAAGCGGGACCGCAATGATGACGAAATTGGTGTAATAGGTGTTGACCACCTGGTTGCATACCAACCCGAGATCCGCACCCTTGACGAGAAAATAGCCGGCGGCGGCCGAAATCATCCCCAGGGCGATGGGCATCCGCAGAATGAAAATCGACGCGAATATCGCGAGGCAGACCAGCATGGCCGAATTCATTGCTTCATCTCCATGCGTACATGATCCCGGCTGTCCGGGATGCGGCCAAGAAGCACTTTGGCGTCTTCGGCGATGTCCGCAACGGTGTAGACGACGATGGAACACAGAAAATAGACGAACGACAGGAACATCGCCGTGAAGGGAATGCGGAACACGGCGGTTTTCTGGAACCCCAGAAAGAAGGAATACCTGTAAGAGGGGACGATAAGAAGCAGGAAGGCGATCGCGATGATGAGGTTGCCCAACAGGCGGCAGCAGGCCGCCGGCTTCGGGGAAAGCCGGTCGTAGATCATCGTGAAGGTCACATGCGATCGCTTGCTCATCGTGTGGCAGGATCCCAAAATGACCGTCCAGATGAAACTCATGACAATGACTTCCTGGGTCCAGAACAGCGGATGGCGAATCACATAGCGGAAAAACACCTGGAGCAGAAAAGTGGCGAACATGATGAAGAACGACAATACCGGGATGTAGAGTTCGAAAATATCCCTGACCAGACGAAAAGCCGTTTTCATGCGGCATCCCCTTTAAAAACCGGCGGAGCGATCCGGCGACGCGAAAAGAGCGAACCCGCGGATGCCGGCGCCCGTTCGCTTCGGAATCGCGGCCTCCGGCGCCGAAGGGGAATCCGCTTCTCCGGAGGCGGAAATCGGGCGAATCGGAAACATTCCCCGCCAAGCCCGAATCTTCGATTCGGGCTTGGCGGGGCGCCGCGGGGGCCGGCCGCGGGCGCGGGCGAAACGCCCTCCCGCCCTCTTTGCCGCTCCGGCGAAAAAGCCTATTTCGCCATTGCCCGGATTTTTTTGAACAATTCCATGTCCCAGGTCTTGGCGTAGTCGGATTTCAGGTACTGTTCGAGAACGTGGGAAGAGAACGCGTCCAGATCGGCGTAGTAGATTTTGATCCCCTGCGACTTGAAGAATTCGAGGATTTCCGCTTCAATCCCGACGTTGGTGTCGTAACAGTAGTCCAGGTTGGCCTTGACGCCTTCCATCACCCACGCCTTCTGCTGATCGGTGAGGGATTGCCACTTCGCCTCGTTAATGGTGATCCAGACGCTGTCCACGAGATGGTTGGTGATGGAAATGGATTTCGTCACCTCATAGAACTTGCTGCTGCGATTGGTCGGCAGCGGATTTTCCTGGCCGTCGACGGCTTTGGTCTGCATGGCGAGATAGATTTCGGCGAAGGAAATCGGGGTCGGGTTGGCGCCCATGGCCTTGCCCAGAAAAATCCAGGCGTCGGAATTGGGCATGCGCAGATTGACGCCGTTGAGATCGGCGGGAGTGATAATCGGCTTGTCCTCGACCATGCTGACCTGGCGGGTGCCGAAATATTCCGCGCCCAGGGGACGCACGCCTTGATCCTGGAGAATGCGCTCGAAAACCAGCTTTCCGATTTCGCCGTTAAGCACCGCGTTCATGTGCTTGGCGTCCTTGAACAGATAGCCGGCGGCGAACATGGAAACCCACGGCGAGGCGTCGGTGAACCAGGGAGCGGAGATCACCGCTATGTCGGCCTGGCCGGATTTCACCGCGGCCAACTCCTGCTCCTGCCTGAAAAGGGAGGCGGAATCGAAGGTCAGCACCTTGATTTCGCCATTGGAGACTCTTTCGACCACCTCCTTGAAAACGCGCATTCCCCCGCCCTGCGTATCGGCTCCGGGCGCGTTCAGGGTGTAGATCAATTCCACCGCCGCGGCCGGCACCTCGCCGGCCAGGAACATGCCCGCCGCCAGCATCCCGACGATAATACCAGTCATTCTTTTCATGCCGTTCCCTTTCCCGTCTCATGTTTTCCGCCAGCCCACAAGGGCCGCAAACCATTTGCTGGAGAGTTCCCTATCCGCAAGCGCATCGCGGCAAAATCCGGGGGAAGCGTTTCAACCGGTCGCGTTTTGCCGCTTCTCGTACATGGCGACGTGATTCCAGGCGGAGTTGAAATGGGCGCGAACAGCCTGTTCGCACAAGTCGGGATTCCCCGTTCGCATGGCATTCACTATTTCGCGGTGTTCGTTCAGAGTGCAGGTTTGATCGTAATTGCTGTACAGGCCCTTGAGCATGTATTTCTTCAGCAGGAGCATCATCATTTCCACAAACATGGCCAACAGCTCGTTTTTGCCGGCCCTGGCGATGGCGACATGAAAATCCATGTCGATCGCCAGCCACTCGTCGTAAGGCATGGTCAGATCGGACATTTCCGCAATGGTCGCCTCCAACCGGGCGATTTCTCCGGGGGCGGCGTTGACGGCGGCCAGCCTGACCGTGGCGGTTTCCAGGATAAGCCTGGCATCATGAAGATTCTGGTTATTGATGCAATTTGTCGTTATGATGCGGCTCACCGCCCTGGCCGCGGTTTCGGCGCCGGGCTTGGAAACATAGGAGCCGTCGCCGTTCCGCGACTGGATCAGCCCCCTTTCCTTCAACACGGTCAAAGCTTCCCGGATAACGGCCTTGCTCACATTGAAACGCTCGGCAAGCTCTTGTTCGGACGGCAGCTTTTCGTCTTCCACCGATTGAACAATCACTCTTTCCAGTGACTCGGCCACATGCTCATAACGTTTTTTGGGCGGGGCGATGGTAAAATCGATATTCTCCATTTCGGTCTCCCTCTTGGGAGGAATACCTTTCAGGATTTCTACCTTTTGACCTTTATGAAAGATGAATATAATCAAGAAAGTGGAAATGTCAAGAACAAAAAGCGCTCAACGCCTGATTTTCTGTCAGTTGGACAAACGCTTGCCTTCGTTCACCCTGGACGATCGCGGCGGCGGATTCCGGTCGCGCCGGCCAGCCTTGATCGCACATTTGCAAAACGCCTTGCGGCTTGGAGAGGACGGGCGCGATCGCCCGGAAAGGGGCATGACCGCCGGCGGAGGCGGGACGGGGCGGTTGCGGGATCGTTATGCGGCTGGTCGCGACAAACAATCGCCCGGCCTCGGGCTTGGAAGGATCAAAGCAAAGCCTGGGGCAGGTGATCGAAAATCGGGCAGCCCTTGACCGGCGCCCTTCCCGGCCCCGGGGGCGGGGCCAGGACGGGCGGCTTCAATTGTCCGTCCGGCCGGCCGAGGGCGGCCAGGCGGGCCCGGAAATTCTCGTAGGCGCGATCCGCCAGCGGCAGGCAGCGCGGCGGAAGCAGCCGGCCATCCTCCCGCTTCGCGTCGTATTCGCAATTACGCCGCCTGAGCCCGGCGTCAAAGGATGCGGCGAGTTCCCGCAGCCGCGGCTCGAAGCCCGCCCGGTCGCGGCGGAGCTCGTCTTCGCCATTCCGCCATTCGACGGCCAGGACATAGCCGAGCCGGCCCGCAACCAATTCCCAGGTCAGGGTGAAGCCGTTCAGGGGCAAGCCGCCGGCCGCCTCCCGTAAGGCCTCCGCCGCCTGGCGCTCCGTCACCTTTTCGCCGACGGCGGAAAGCAGGGCGCCGGAACGGCGCTCGAAGGCAATCTCCGGAGTCCGGCGGTTGAAGCCGGTCACCCGTACCTGATCCCCGAGATCGTAGCGGTAAAAGCCGCCGGAGGTGGTGATGAGCAGCCGGTACACCCCGCCCAGCTCCAGTTGGTCAGCGCCGAGGGCCGGCGCGTCCGCCGCCGGAGGGTCGTCCGAAGCGGGAAGGAACTCCATGACATGGCCGCCGACGGCGAGGACCCCGGAAGGATCGTTGTCCCGGAGCGGCAGGGAAAAAGTGCCCTCAGAGGCGCGCAGCCCGAAGCAGCGGCGGGGAACCGGGCCCCACAATTCCTCCACCCGGGGAAGGTGGAGGGCGGCCGGGCCGCCCTGCCAAGTGAGGATGAGCCGCAATTCCGGCCAGGCGTCGGAGGGGACAAGCCTTCCGGCGGCGCGGCGGATTTGCCGCAGGGCCCGGGCCCGGGCCGGGCGGGGACGGAAGCGGGCGGCGATTTCGCGGCATAGGGGCGGCCGGGCGGCATCCCGCCCGGCCGGGAGGCCGTTTTCCAGGCAATCGAGAAGTTCCTCGGCGTCCCGCTCCAGCCGGTCGGCCAGCAGGGTCAGGGTGGAAGGGTTGACGGCGGCGACCACCCGGAGGTCTTCCCGGGCCAGGGCGAAGAGAAGCAGGTTGAACCAGCGCGCGCCGGCCGGCTCCAGGGCGGCGATCGGGACGGGGACGGCCAGCCGCCGGCGCACCGGGATGGACTGGTCCGCCAGTTGCTTGCCGCTCATGGAACCATAGGGGATGCCGCCGGCGGTGCGGCCCATTTCCGCCGGGCTGGCGACCACCAGGTATTTGCCCGCGTTGATGCCCGGATGATCCCGGTGGCAGCCATGCATCCAGAGCAGATGCTGGCGATGGTGCTCCAGGATGAAGGCCCGGGTGACGGGGCAGAATTTAGGCTCCGAGGCGCTGCCCGAGGTGAGGGAAAACATTTCCGGCCGTCCCGGAACCAGGACGTCGCCCTCGCCCGCCTTCAAGCGCTCCACCCAAGGGGCGAAGGCGTCGTAGGGGCGAATGGGGACGGCGGCGCGAAATTCACGCCAGAGCCGGCCGCCGTCCAGGCGGGCAATCGCGCCGAAGCGGGCCGCCCGGCCAAATTCCGTCCCGGCGTTCCGGGCGAGGATGGCCCGAAGCGAACGCTCCTGGGCTTCGCGGGGACGCTCCAGATCCCGGGCCAGCCCGGCCAGCGG
>JAISYD010000124.1 GCA_031270145.1 Planctomycetota bacterium | reverse complement strand
CGGCTTCGGGCTGGACGTGCTGAAAATCGATTCCATCCAAAAATGCTTCGACGCCGTCGTCGTCCATTTCGGGCGGATCGACGTCCTGGTCAATGTCGCGGGCATCAATAAGCGCGAGGGGCTTCTCGACGTTGCCGAGGAGACCTACGATCGCATCATGGGCATCAACCTGAAGGGCGTGTTCATGGTAAGCCAGACGGTGGGGAGGCAAATGCTGCGCCAGGGCGGCGGCAATGTCATTAACATCGGCTCGCACAACGACGAGGACATGCTGGGCGGCTGCTCGGTCTACGGCGCCAGCAAGTCCGGCGTCGTCGCCCTGACCCGAGCCATGGCGGTCGAATGGGCTCAGCACAATATCCGGGCCAACGCCATAAGCCCCGGGCATATCCTCACCCCGCTGACCACCGTGACCTGGGAGCATCCCACCCGCTCCGTCTGGCTCCGCGACCGCATTGCCATGCGCCGGCCCGGGAAGCCGGAGGAACTGGTCGGCATCTGCGTCATGCTGGCCTCCGACGCCAGCAGCTACATGACCGGCCAAGCCTATCATGTCGATGGCGGCTGCCTCTGCGGCGGCGATCCCTGGGACTTCGACACCCAATACAAGGCGGATCGCTCCAAAATGCCGCTGTTCTGACCCGCAGGGATCATTTTCCAAGAACTCGTCCGCCGTAGCCCAACGGAAGGTCGCCCCCTTCCGCCATGGCGCCTCGAAGCTGGTCCGGCGACAGGTCCAGCTTCGGCCGGAACGCCACGTCCTCGGGAATGCCCGCCTTCAGCCTTCTCGCCTTGTCCTCTTTGTACATGTGGTTTTCCCCTCCCTGTCCGGGAGTTGAATCGCCGTCCGTCCGCCGCTATAATCCTGTTTGCCCGGCCTTGGGCCGGGTCCCATGACGCCAAGACAAGGAGGGAATCATGTCCGGCATTTTCAACCGCATCGACAAAGTGGAAATACCTTCCGCCGCCCGGGCCGGCGCCGACGGCTATTTGCCGGAAACGACGCTTGTCATTCGGGCTGACGGGGAAATCCCCTTTCCGCAACTGGTTATCCGCGACGCCGGAGGAGCGGAAAGGCTCATTGTCAAGGAACGGGACATAAACCAGACCGCGCCCGGCGTCTATGCCGCCGTCATCCCGGCCGGCAAGTTGCGGGCCGGCTCCTACCAAATCCAGGCCGAAGGCTGCCGGACAGCCGACCTCGCGGCCGCCCGGCCCGGGGATTGGCTTAAATGCTTCCTGCCCCTCGAGGTGGCGCCGCAACCGTCGGAGGGCGGGCAGCCCGCCGTCAGCGCCGGCCCGGCCAACCAGCCCAGATTGTACTTCGGCATCCACAAGCACATGCACCAGCCCTATTACCGGGCGGCCGAACCTGGTTTCTGGGACGGCGGCAACGACGAAATTTTCGCCTCCCGGGCCGGCGCCTACCGGCGTTTCATCAACCTAGCCGCCAGCCAGTACCAGCGCCTGCCGGAGGCCGGTTTGTCCATGAGCTGGTCCGGCAGCCTGCTGGAGCAGTTGGACCGCGCCTCGCGCGAGGGGCTGGCCCACGGCGCCTACGGCGGCGACTGGAAGGGGGAACTGCGCGCGGCGGCCCACTCGCAAACCGCCGCCGGCTGGCGGCGGGCCGAATTTTCGGCCTTCGGCTTTTTCCATCCCCTGATGCCGCTGATCCCGCCCCGCGACATCAAGGCGCAAATCCTGCGCCACCGGGACTTCATCCAAAACGAATTCGGCGTACCGGCCTCCCGCTTCCTATTCCCCCCCGAAACCGCTTTCCACGCGCGCATGATTCCCGCCTTGCTGGAAGCCGGGGTGGAGGGGGTGATCTACGATTCCATCCACCGCTACCGCGCCTGCCGCGATTATCCCTACGCCGGGCGCGAGGAGGGGATGCTGCCGCCCAACTCGGCCGAGCAGGAAAACCCGCCGGTCGACGACTGGCTGCAATTGCGCAATGTCTGGGCCGGCTCCAAAATCTCCCCCTCCCTCCTCCGTCCCGAATACCTCAGGTACGTGGACGTCGATGGCCGGGAATACAAGATCATCGGCATTCCCGCCGAGCGCTACCTCGGCAACGAGGACGCCCGGGGCGGCTATGGCGCCCTGATCTACCAGGATGTGCTGGGGCAGGTCCTGGACGCGGCGGTGCGTTCCGGCGGTTACGATCCCGCCCATCCGCCCTTTTTCCTTCTGCATTCCGACGGCGACAACTACGGCGGCGGGGCCGAGTCCTATTATGGCTCCAACACCGGCGCCCTGGTCGAGTGGCTCAAGGCGGAGCCGCGCTTCGAGTTGGTCGGCATCGGCGAGTATTTGCGGCGCTTCCCGCCCGATCCGGCCCGGACGGCGCATGTGGAGCCCGGCGCCTGGTCCGGCGCCGACAACGGTGATCCGCAATTCATGAAATGGTTCTCCGGCTACAATGCGCCCTATTCCCCCGATCTCAATTCCTGGGCCGTCCTTACCGCCCTGCAAAACGCGATTCACACCATGCTGGACGCCTGTCCCGGCGATCCGGGCAATGCCGAGGCGGAGCGGCTGACGCTTACCGCCGAAACCAGCTGCTATTGGTATTGGACCGGCCAGGAGCTCTGGGACGGCCAGGTCACGGCCGCCGCCAACGCGGCCCTGGACATCATCCGCGGCGGCCTGGACGCGCTGCTGGCGTCGGGGAGGGACGCGACCGGGCCAACCATCTTCCCGCCCTGGATCACCCCCGAAAACCCGGGCGGCCTCGCCTGGGGCAACAATTGCCTAATCCCGGCGGGGCGCGTCGGGACGGCGCATTCCTTCATCCACGACGTGTCGGGCGTGAAATCCGCCCGGTTGTTCATTCGCCCCGACGCCGGCCGAGGCGAGGCGCGGGAACTGCCGCTGGCCGATCAGGGGCCCTATCCCTCGCGGATTGGCGCCAAAAGCGCCGCCCATCTTTACACCGCCGAATTGCCGGCCGGCATGGGCGACATCCGCTATTGGCTGGAAGCGGTCGACGGGAAAGGCAATAAGTCCCGGAGCGCCCTGGAAAGGGTGTTCCTGGCCTGAGGCGGGGAGCGGGGCGGGTTTGCGACCGGCGGCAAAACTTCGCTCCCGGCCCCGGCGCGGGGAGAACTTCCGCGGCAAGAACCGGCTGGCCGGCATTCTCAACTTTTTTCGGATAAGAGTCTTGATTCTTGCGATCCCAATCCGCATAATCGGCTAACAGCTTGGTTCTTGGGGGACGCGGAGCCGCGAGGCGGACGGTCGGTCTGGGGAGGCCGCCGATCCGACGGACGGCGAATCCAGCCGCGTTGATTGGGGGATGCGGATCGCATGTCGGATCGTTCGCCAGGGATAATCTCGGCGTATCGGCTTTTTTCCGCCGGATCGCTTATAGGGCTGGCGTTGCTGGCGGCTTCGTTCCGGGCGGCGGCGGCCGAGGACGCGCCGGGGCAGGGGTTTCCCCTGGGCGGGGCTCCGGCGGCCTCCGTCGGAGCCCCGCCGCGAGCCACGGCGTCGCTCAATCCCGCCCCGGCGTCGGCCGATTTTGAAAACCGACCCTTCTCATTTCCCGCCAGCGCCAGGGCGCAGAACCGGCCGGATCCGGAACGCCCGGCCAGCTACGGCCTGCCGTCGATCCTGCCCGCTATTTTTTATGTCACCCTGGTTTGCGGCATTTTTGTCGGCGTCCTCTGTCTCGTCAAAAAGCATCTGCCGGGTTACCGCCAGCTTTTCTCCCACCCGGCCATGGAAATACTCGGCCGGACGCATTTGGATCCGCGGCGCTACGTGTCGCTGCTCCGGGTCGGCAAGCGCATCATCGTCATAGGCGTTTCGCCGGATGAAATCCATACCCTGTCGGAAATCACCGACGAGGGGGAAATCCTCGGCATCCTGGAGGTGGCCCGCCCCAAGTCGGAAATGGGCAAGAAGGTTTTCGGCTTGTTTTTCAACCGGCAGCTGCGCCTGGCCGAGGCGGAGGAAAACCGCCTGGCGGCCGAAATCCAGGCCGGGGAGATCGGGGAACAGGCGGTCCGGTTGCGGGAGCGGTTGGCGGGCGCCGCGGACGGGCCAGCGGCGGGAGGCGGGGCGGTACGCGCTCCGGAGCCGCTGGAACAGCGGAAAAGCGGGGTTCGGAGCCATGTTGACGCGATTGGTTGACGCCTCGCGGAGGGGAGGGAACGCCGATATGGGGGAATGGCCGCTCCGGATTGCCTTGGCTGGCCTGCTTGCCGCGGCCTTGGCCGCCTCTTCGCCAGCCGGCGAGGAGGCGGGCGTGGCGCCGCGCGAGCGGCCGGGGGATGCGCTGGACGAGTTGAAGGGAAGCGGCATGGATTTCCCCCATCCCGCCATCGAGCGGGGCGACCCCAACGCCGATGGCCTCTTGTACCTGCCGCTCCCCACCCTCAAGGACGGCAGCCTGGTGCCGATGGAGAAGGCCGAGCAGCTTTCCTCCATGCTCCAGATCGCCGTCATCCTGACCATCCTGACCCTGTCGCCCGGCATCCTCATCATGATGACCAGTTTCCTCCGCATCACGGTGGTCATGGGATTTGTCCGCCGGGCCATGGGCACCCAGTCCCTGCCGCCGGACCAGGTGATGATGGCGCTTTCCCTGTTCCTCACCTTTTTCATCATGTGGCCGACTTGGAAGGCGTCCTGGCGGGACGGCCTCGCCCCCTATTTCAACGGCGAGCCCGTCGAGATGGCCGCCGGAGAGTGGCGGCGGCTGCGGCAGGCCGAGGCGCTGGAGCGGAGCATGGCGCCCATCCGCCGCTTCATGCTCGAATGCCTGGCCGCCAACGACGGCCGGGAGGAATTGTACTTCTTCATGGGGGCGGCTGGGATGCGGGACGCGGCCAGCCTGGAAAACCAGAGCCTGCTGAAGCCGGCCGACATCCCGACCACGGCGCTGATCCCGGCCTTCATGTGTTCCGAGCTGAAACGCGCCTTCTGGATGGGCTTTCTGCTCTATTTGCCCTTCCTGGTGCTGGATGTGGTCATATCCTCCATCCTCATGGCCATGGGCATGATGATGCTGCCGCCGGTGATGATCTCCCTGCCGTTCAAGATCATCATCTTCGTCATTGTCGACGGCTGGCGGCTGCTTTTCGAGGGCATGATAACCAGTTTCCCGGTGAGCGTCATCCGCGATTTGATTGAGCCGGCGGCGCGGGCCGCCGGAACCGGCCTGGGGACGGGCCTTTTTTGATCCCGGTGGGGGAAGGATATGGTTCCCGAGCTCCAGGACGTCATAGACGTGGCCAACAACATGCTGTGGACCTGCCTCATGCTGTCGCTGCCGCCGCTCCTCACCGCCCTGGCGGTGGGGGTGCTGGTGTCCCTGATGCAGACCGTAACCAGCATCCAGGAAATGACCCTGACCTTCGTCCCCAAGCTGGTGGCGGTGGTGGGGGTGGTGTCGCTGGCCATGTCCTGGCTTATCGATTTTATCACCGGCTATTTCGAAAACACGCTCCAGATGTTTTCAAGCTATTACTGACGGAGACGGCGTGAGCGAAGACATGTTCCATCTTGGCCGGGTGTTGTCGGCCTTTCTGACCTATGTCCTGGTGGTTCTCCGTTGCGGCTGCGTCGTCCTCTTCGCGCCCTTTTTCAGCTCCGAGGTGTTTCCGGGCAAAATCCGGATTTACTTCGTCCTGGCCTTCCCGCTGTTGTTCCTCGGCGCCGCCTCGCGCACGGCGCAGGTCCCCCGGGAGATGGACATGCTGCAGCTGGCCTTGCTGGCCGGGCAGGAGTTCTTCCTCGGCATGGCCATCTCCTACCTGGGGACGCTGATTTTCACCGGGCTCCAGTTCGCCGGCGAGGTGGCGGGGCAGCAGATCGGCTTTTCCATGGCGAGCGTCATGGATCCGCAGTCGGGCATAGAGGTGCCGATGCTTGGCTTCATCAACATTAATATCGGCATCATGCTTTTCATTGTCGCCAACCTGCACCTGGTCAACATCCACATCGTGATGCAAAGCTACGAATGGGTGGGCATCGGGGCGTTCCTGCCCGCCTTCAACCTGGAGAATCCGATTCTGGCCATGGGCTATGTCCAGGCCACCTCGCTGATCCGGCTGGGCCTGCAAATGTCCGGGCCGGTGATCCTGGTCATGCTGCTGACCAGCGTTGTCGAGGGCTTCATCACCAAGACCATGCCCCAGATGAACATCCAGGTGTTCGGCATGCCGGTCAAGGTGGCGGTGGGAATGGCGGCGCTGATTTTCCTGTATCCCGCCGCCTGCGCCATGCTGATCCCGCCGTACTGGCGCTTCAACCTGCGGGAACCGCCGGATGGGCCGTTCGGGAGCGCCCTGGGCGAACTGTATCAGATGGTGCGGGATCTGGGGGCGGGAGGGGCTTGAATGGCCGCCGGGGCGGAAGAAAAAACCGAGGAGCCCACCGCTAAAAAGCGCTCCGATGCCCGGAAGCGCGGCAACATCCCCAAAAGCCGGGACATGACGGCGGCGCTTGGGCTTTTGGGGGCCATTTACATCTTGCGCTATATCGGACCGGCCATGGCCGAATACATGCGGACTTTCATGGTCAGGATGCTCGAAGAGGACATGGCGAACCTGCCCATCCCGGAGGGGAAGGAGATCATTCCCCACTTCATGGATTGGCTCGGCTGGATGTCCCTGCTGCTCCTACCCTTCCTGATACTGGCCAGCGTGCTGGCCTTCCTGGTCAGTTATCTGCAGGTGGGGTGGGTAATCACCTTCGAGCCGCTGGGGCTGAAGCTGAACAAGCTTAATCCGGTCGCCGGGCTGAGGCGGTTGTTCAGCGCCGGCAACTTGGTGGCGCTGCTCATGAACATCGGCAAACTGGCGCTGCTGTTGCCGGTGGCCTGGTGG